>JACCXE010000456.1 GCA_013697265.1 Actinomycetota bacterium
ATATCAAGCCGGCCCGCTTCAATCTAGGCTGCGTCCAACAGATCGTTCAGGATCGAAAGGAGCGACGTGGACGACGCCAAGGCCGCATCGACATACCGCAATTGGAGCGGCGTCAGGGGTGTTTCTCTTAGGAGTTTCGTTACCCCGAGAACGCCGCTCATCGGGGTGCGAATCTCGTGGCTCACATTGGCAAGGAACAGCGATTTCGCCGCGGTCGCCTCCAGCGCCTTGTCGCGCGCTTCGGCAATTTCCTCCGCGTGCCGCCGCCGGTCGCTGATGTCGTGCAAGAAGGCGCTAAAGGCCGGCTCGCCCCGATACGTCGACTCCCAGAGGCTCAATTCGATCGGAATGCGGGTTCCGTCACGGTGTCGCGCTTCGACCTCGACGCGTTGGCCAATGATCGAGGAAGGGCCGCCTGCTGACAGATTCGCAACACCACTGCGGTGGGCGTGGTGCGACTCCTCAGGGATGATGGAATCGGTAAGCGGTGAGCCCATCACTTCGGCGGCGCGCCATCCGAAGAGCCGTTCCGCTTCTGCATTCCACATCACGACGCAGCCTCGGTGGTCGATCGCCACGAACGCATCGATTGTCTGCCCGAGAATTTCTTGCGTGACGCGTTCACTCGCCGCCAAGCTCTGCTCGCCGGTTCGCCGAATCGTCACGAGGAGTTGCAGGAGCAGACCCGTGGCGAGAAGGCCGATGACACCGGCTGCGGCCGTCGGAGCGCTGCGCCATGGCCTCGCACTCGCCGTGGTTCGAAATGTGAACGTCCACCGTTGGCCGTACACGGCCAGAACGCGGGTGGTGATGTAACCGTTCCCGTCGCGATTGCCCACAGTCGCCATCAGGTTCCTCTGGGTCGACGCGGACCCCTCGTACATCGAGACCTCAAATGGGGTGCCCCGCATTGCGCCGGTCAGGAAGTCGCCGGCGCGAAACGGGCCGTTGGCCCAGCCCACCAGCGAAGCGCGCCGCTCCGCCACCGTGGCCGGGATTCCTCCCCCGGCGTAGATCGGCGCGTACAGCACGAAGGCCGCGGGCTGGAGGGCTGGCGGCAGACCACGGTCGGCCACTAGGACAAGCCGGGATGTCAGCGCCGGTTTTCCGGAATCCCGAGCCCGGTCCAGCGCGACGCGCGCCTCGCGGATTTGGGCAAGGTCGTACCCCCAGGATTTCGAAAACCGCGCCGCTGGTTCGTTAAAGGTGATCACCGCGTGTTCCGGCGCGGCCGAGACGGGCACGATCGCGAAATCCGGTGCTCCGTCGGCCCGTTGGGCGCCAACAAACGCGGCGAGATCCTCTGCTGACACCCGCTGGATGAATCCAAGCCCTTGGAGCCCCTCTGCCCGCGCACCGATCGCCGCGCGCTCGTAGAACCGACTGAATTCAGCGCGGGTCACCGCATTCGACGCGGCAAAGAGGGCGGCGGCGTCATTTAGCACCGACGCGTAGAGACCGACTGCAGTACCAAGTCGGGCCATGGACTGCTCGATCTGTTCGTCGGTGCGATCGCGTGTCTTCGCCGCTTCGGCATTTCCGATTACGCGCATGGCCGCTGCCGACGAGGTGATCCCGATCGCTACTACCGCCCACACGCCGAGACGAAAGACCTTCCGGCTCAAGCCGCCGCTACGGAAGAAAGGCATCGACTATCCATCGACCGCGGATCACCCAATCCTGAGGCTTCGACCCAATGTGGTTCGGATCCGGACAGTCGCGACCATTGGGTTAATTCCGGAGGGGTCGCCCAGTTCACCGCGTTCAGCGGACGACGCGGACCGGAACGTTCGAGTACCCGGCGACATTCGACATGTGGACGCGGCGGAGACCGCTCTCGTCGACTTCGAGCCGCTGCCACCGCTTGGCCAGCTCCTCGATCGCGATGCGGCTCTCCATGCGGGCGAGCGCGGCGCCGAGGCAGCTGTGCACGCCGTGGCCGAACCCGATGGCAACGCTCGCCGGACGGTCGATGTTGAAGTCATCGGGCCGCTCGAAGGCGCGCGGGTCGCGGGTCGCCGCACCCGTGATGAGCAGCACCGGGAAACCGGCCGGGATGGTGCCGCCCTCGAACTCCACATCCTCGACCGAGAAGCGGCCCTGATACTGCGAGGGCGGGAGCATGCGGAGGATCTCCTCGACCGCGGGTGCGGCCAGTGCTGGCTCGGCGACGACGCGCTCCCATTGTTCGGGATTGCGATGGAAGAGCATCACCGCGTTGCCGATGAGCTTTGTGACCGTCTCGGCCCCCGCCCCTCCGAGGAGGCTGGCGAAACCGGCGATCTCCTCGTCGTCAAGCCCGGTCTCGATACCATCGCCCCGGTCGACGGCGACCTGCGTGAGTCGCGACAGCATGTCGTCGCCCGGACTCTGCCGTTTCTCGGCAACCAGGCCGTAGTAGTAAATGCCGGCGTGCAACATCGCTTCCATGCCCTCGGGCGTCGGGTCCATCTGACCCCGCTCTCGGTGCAGGCCGACGTCCAACCAGTGCCTGATCTGTTGCCGCTCGCCCTCGGGCACGCCAAGCATGCGCGAGATGATCTCGACGGGAAAGAGCGCGGAGAAGTCCGCCACCGCATCGAAGCGCTCGCGGTCGTCGAGGGGTTCAAGGAACGACGTGATTACCTGGCGCACCATCGGCTCGAGCGCGGCCACTGCCCTCGGCGTAAACACCCGGCTCACGAGCGCGCGCAACCGGTCGTGCTCGGGCGGGTCCATCATGATGATCATCTTGATGTTGCGGAGCATGCTCGGGTCTTTGGTCAGCATCGACAGGTCGACGCCGTGCGCGCTGGAGAATCGCTGCCAGTCGCGGTGAGCCGAGACAACATCGACAAACCGCGACAACGCGTAAAACCCGTACTGCTCGCTGAAGTACACCGGCGCCTCGTCGCGCAATCGCCGGTAGACCTCGGTTGGATCGTTGAAGTACTCGTCGGAGAACGGATCAAACTCGACCACATCAGTCATCAGATTTCGGGCAGATCCGCTGATACATCAACGCGGGCCGGATCAAACGAGAGATACCCCTGGATGAGCGAACTCTCCGGCAACGCGTCCTCGTAACTCCACGCCACATCGTCGACGACCGCGCCGTCGACCACCGCGTTCCAATACGAGGCCACGCCCTTGTAGTTGCAGTACGTAGTCTTCTCGCTCGGACGCAGCAGGTCGGTGCGCACGTGCTCCTTGCTCACGTACAGCTTCGACTCGAGCGACGTTTCGAACAAGATGATCGTGTCGTCGGTGTCCACCAGCGTGACGTCCGCGACTTCGCCGCGCAGCCGGCGCTTCGTCGGCCGGCAGTCGACGCGGTGATACGGGTTCGGCGGGTAGTGCACGAGCTGTCGGCCTTCTTCGATCCACGCGTCCACCGCGTCCCAAGGCACCGACACGAAGCCCGGCGCTTCGGGCTCGGCTTCGTTGGGCAGCGCGCCCACCACGTCGGCGGGAAACGCATAGGCCAGTGGGCGACCGACGCGATGCACCAACAGCGCGCGTTCGGTGTCAATGACGACTTGACTATCGAGCACCGCTTGCACGCGGCGGGGGTGGGGCTCGACGAACACCAAGCCGGGCGGCAGCGGCGTCGAGAACCACCCGGCCGGATCACGACCCAAGGGTCCGCGCGCGGCGGTCAGGGTCATGGCGAGCACTCTCGCAAGGTCATCTCACTCATGACCCCATTATCTAAGGTCGCAACGGTGTTCCATCTCTTCCGGGTCTGCCCCCACTTTGGTTGACTCGGGGGTTGGGAATTTCTAGGCCGCTTGGCAGGCGGGTTGGAGCAGTGTCTCAAACTCGATGGGAGTGAGGCGACCGAGTCCGCGTTGGCGGCGCCGGCGATGGTATTTCGTTTCGATCCAGATCACCAGTGCGAGGCGGAGTTCGTCACGGGTTTGCCATCGTCGGGTGTCGAGCACGTTCTTTTGCACGAGCGAAAAGAATGATTCCATCGCGGCGTTGTCGGCGCACGCGCCGACGCGTCCCATCGAACCACGCAGTCGAGCGTTGGCCAGCGCGCGCACAAATGCGTTGGAACGAAATTGGCTGCCCCTGTCGCTGTGAACCACCGTGCCAACCGATCCGCGCAACGCGATCGCGTTGGCCAGCGCGGAGACGGCGAGCGCCGCGGTCATGCGATCACCGATCGAGTAACCAACGATGCGCGTCGAGCACGCATCCTTCACCGCGCACATGTAGAGCTTGCCCTCCGACGTTGGGTGTTCGGTGATGTCGGTCAGCCACAGCTCGTTGAGACCAGTCGCGGTGAAGTCGCGTTCGACCAGGTCGTCATGAACCGGTGGGCCGGGTCGACGTGAGAGCCCTCGCTTGCGGGCGTGCAGCGACCAGATCCGCTGCTGCGTGCAGAGGCGGGCCACCCGGTTCTCACACGCGGCCATGCCCGCATCGTTGAGTTCGTCGGCGATGAACCGGTAGCCGAACGTTGGGTCGTCGTGATGCACATCAAGCGCGGCGTTGATCAGATGCGCGTCGGACCACTCACGGTCCGTCACCGGGCTCTTGCACCACTTGTAGAACGCCTGCTTCGAAAACCCGAGCACCCGACAGGACAACGTGACAGGGATCTTGTCGGCAGCAAGGTCACGAACCAGCGGGTACATCATTTTGGGAGCGTCTCCCGAGCGAAGAACGCGGCAGCGCGACGCAGGATCTCGTTCTCCTGCTCCAATACCCGGTTGCGTTTCTTCAACTCGCGCAGCTCGACCGCCTCGGCCGCGGTCACGCCCGGCGTGACGCCATCGTCGATGTCGGCCTGGTTCAACCAGCGATACAGACACGCCTCCGAAATACCGAAATCCTTGGCGACTTGTGTGTTCGGCGATTCGCCCTTGCGGGCCACCGCCACAACGTCGCGACGGAACTCGTCCGG
>JACCXE010000411.1 GCA_013697265.1 Actinomycetota bacterium
GTCGTGCTCGACGACGACGCTTTCAATACCGTCGAAGCCGCCACCCGCTCGATGCTGCGTACCGGCTGCACCCGTCCGTTGAAACCGCCGATGGCTGCGATAAGCCCCGCGGTCATGAGCGCGCCGATTACTCCCGCAAGGCTGGCGATAGCGAAGACGTTGGGCACTTTGACGCGCGGCGTCTCTGGAACGGCGCCTCCGCCTCCGCCCCCACCGGGCGTTCCCATCTCGGAGGGGTGTCGCCACAGGCGGTCGTCAGGGTGAACCCAGCCGCGATCGACCTCGTCGTCTGCGCCTTCGGAGGGTTCCACCGGCACCGAGACTACCGATGGCTTCACGCCCACAGGCATCGCCCCGCATACGCTCTGGCTTATGTCGGTGTCGGTCCGTTGAGCAACCTCATATATCTAGGACTCGCCGCGATCGTTACGGCTGTGGGCTGCACGATCATCTGGCTGCGTCAACGCAAGTCGACCGGCGTCGACACCGGCATCGACGCGTTCCGCCGCGAGCTACAGGCCTTAGCGCCTGACCGCGACGAAGTCGATCCTCGCGGCGGCCACGACGAAGAGGACGGACGTCCTGGCTAGAGACCTCGCCATCGATCTCGGTACCGCCAACACCCTCGTGTACGCGAAGGGTGTTGGCATCGTGCTGAACGAACCCAGCGTGATCGCATTGAACAGCCGCACGCAAGAGGTGCTGGCCATGGGGCGCGAGGCCTGGCAGATGATCGGGCGCACACCCGGCTACATCGTCGCGGTGCGTCCGCTGCGGCAAGGTGCGATCACCGACTTCGACATCACCCAGCGCATGATCCGGTTGCTGCTGCAACGCGCCGGCGTGTCGCGGTTCAACCGGCCCCGGGTGCTGATCTGCGTGCCGTCGGCCATCACCGAAGTCGAAAAGCGAGCAGTGGAAGAAGCGGCCCGGCGCGCCGGCGCCGCCGCGGCGTTCTTGATCGAGCAGCCCATGGCCGCCGCGATCGGGGCGGGCCTGCCGATTCACGAGCCGCTCGGCAACATGGTGGTCGACGTCGGCGGCGGCACGTCGGAAACAGCGGTGATCTCGCTGGGTGGCGTCGTGGCCCTGCAAGCGATCAGGGTCGGCAGTTTCGACATCGACGGGTCGATCCAGAGCTACGTGCGCCGAGAATTCGGTATCGCGATCGGTGAGCGCACCGCGGAAGAGATCAAGATGCACATCGGCTCGGCCTACCCGATCGAAGGCCTCGTGCCCGGCCTCGAGGTGCGGGGCCGCGACCTCATGTCCGGTCTGCCGAAGACGATCATCCTCACCGCTGAAGTGGTGCGCGAGGCGATCGAAGAAAACGTCAAGGCGATGGTCGAGTCGGTGTTGCAGTGCCTGGCCCAGGCCCCACCCGAACTGGCGCAAGACCTCATATCTCAAGGCATTCACCTCGTCGGCGGTGGCGGCATGTTGTCTGGTCTCGACAAGCGCATCGCGGTGGAAGCACAGATCCCTGTGCACTTGGTGGAGGCGCCGCTCGAATGCGTTGTGCTCGGTGCCGGTAAATGCCTTGAATCCTTCGAGTCGTTGCGAGTGATGTTCATGGGTGCCGATCGATAATCCGAGGACGCGCCCTGGGCCTACTAGCTATCGGCGCAGGTCTTCCGCGGCTTGGCGCACCTGCCAGTCCCGGTCGCCGAGCGCCTGGTCGATCGCAGCCTCAACCCGCGGACCGTCGAAGGGCGACAGCGCGAGCACTGCTCGGCGCCTGATCGCGGGCTTGTCGTTGCAGGCGACGAGGACGGCGTCGAGGCCGCGTTCGTCGCCGATGGCACCGAGCGCGGCGACCGCGGCCTCCCGGCATAACGGCTCGTCGTGCGTCGTCGTCATCGCTATGAGCGCGGCCAGCGTCGCGTCGAGGAGGGGATTGGCTTCGCCCCACTCGCCCAACGCCCATGCCGCGGCCTCGGCCGTGAGGTGTTCGTCGTCATCGACCAGTCCGAGCAAGACCGCGGCAATTGCGGCGCGATCGTTCGC
>JACCXE010000465.1 GCA_013697265.1 Actinomycetota bacterium
GGCCCTTCATACCTCCCGACTAGCCGGCCAGACTGGCGCTATGGAACTCGCTTATGCGCTCGCAATCGCTCGTGAACATCGCAGTGGCGTTCTCGTCACGCATCGGCGCGATGGTCGCGCGCAGCTGTCGAACATCGCCTACGCGCTCGGCGACGACAACGTCTTTCGCGTTTCGATCACCGCCGACCGCGTAAAAACGAAGAACTTGGCTCGCGACCCGCGCTGCGAGTTGTACGTCGGCCGGCCGGACTTCGGTGGCTACCTCGTGTTCGACGCGGCGTGTGACCTCATGCCCGTAACGACGGATCCGAACGACGTGACGGCGGACGCGCTCGTCGAGTACTACCGCATGCTGCGCGGTGACCATCCGGACTGGGCCGAGTACCGCCAAGTGATGGTGAACGACCACCGCCTGGTAGCGCGGCTCGCCGCCGAACGCGCCTACGGGATGTGGCCGAGCTAGCGCTAGCTGACCCGCACGATCGAGCCGACAACCGCGGCCACGATCACGGCGATTGCAACGGCGATGCCTTCGATGTCGTGGCGTCGTGACCGCGACGGGCCCGACCGCAACATCACTGCCCCCACTATGGCGCCCGCGATCAGTCCGCCGACGTGACCGCCGAGCGAGATACCCGGCACCGCCACGCTGAGCACGAGGTTGATCACGATTAACGGGCCGATGCCGCCCTCGGTCAGGCTGACGCCGCGCTGGTGCATTCCGACGGCAACGGCGCCCATGAGGCCGAAAACGGCACCCGACGCGCCGCCGGTGAGCGCGTTGGGCGATAGCAGGAGCGCGCCGAACGCTCCACCCAGCAGCGCGGCGACAAACAGCAGCACGAAGCGGATCCGTCCCAGCGCGGGCTCGAGGATGTCGCCGAACCGGTAGAGCAGCACCATGTTGAAGCCGATGTGAATCAGCCCGAAATGCACGAAGCCTGTGGTGATCAGTCGGTACAGCTCGCCGCTGGCGACGGCGGGCCCGAACAACACCAAACGTGTCTCCACGTCGTTGCCTGGTCCTGAGCCGAGCGACCCCGCGGTGGTAAGGAGGTACAGCGCCACGTTGAGCCCGATGATGATCTTGGTGACCAGCGGCCCCGCCGTCGCGTTCCACCGGCGCACCCGTTCGCGGGCCGGGGGGCGGGCGGCGCGAATGCACTCGAAGCAGTGCGAACCGACCGCGGCCGGATGCAGGCAATCAGGGCACGCGGGGCGCCCGCAACGCGTGCACGAACGCCCAGTTTCGCGGCCCGGGTGATGAAAACAGGTGGTGACTACCTCAGACACCGCTGCACATTCCCACGCGCCGCATCGGCGTCACAGTCGGACCTCGAGCAGTGAGGCAACGCGTTCGATGCCAACGGGGAACTCGCAGTGCGTACTCACCACCGACGGACAGGCGATCACGCGCATGCCGGCGGCAATCCCCGCTTCGCAGCCCGGCACCGAGTCTTCCAACACGAGACAGTCCGCGGGCGCAACGTCGAGGCGTCGCGCCACTTCGAGATAGATGTCAGGCGCAGGTTTGCCGTTGGCAACATCGGCACGGGTGACGATGCCGTCGAACCGATCAAAGACGCCATGGCGGCCGAGCCGTCGCTCGAGCACATCTAGCCGGTTGCCGGTGCCCAGGCCTATGCGGACGCCAGCGGCATGCGCGGCGTCGATGAGCTCGCGCACGCCAGGCAGCAGCGGCTGGGTTTCTTTGAGCGACGGAACGATGGGGTGGATACGCGCTTCGAGTTCTTCCAGCGTCCGCCCGCACCATCTCGCCATCAATGCTTCCCAATGATGATCGGCGTCGACGCTTCCGAACAGATGACCGAAGTCGGCGTACGTAATCTCGGCGCCCCACTCTTTGACCGCCTCGATGATGAGGTCGGCCTCGATGCGCTCGCTGTCGACGATCAGGCCGTCATAATCGAAGATCAACGCCCCGATCGTCACGGGTCAAGGTTTAGCGCTGTGAAGAGCTTGAGCACGTCTAGCCGGTTGTCGACGATTCTTCCTTGGACCGCGCGATGACATCGACGCGGTTGCGAGCGCCCAACTTGCGGTAGATGGCGTGGGCGTGGGTCTTCACCGTCTCGAGACCGATTATCAAAAGGTCGGCGATTTCGCGGTTGCTGAGGCCACGGGCCAGCAGCTTCATCACTTCGCCCTCGCGGCGGCTCAGTCCGTCAGCTCGACCGGCCCAGGTTTCGGTCGGATTCGCCACCACCCATTCGGCCAGTTCTCCCGCCACCGCCGGGTCGATGGTGCATCGGCCCGCAGCCAGGAGCTGTAGGTGTCGGGCCAGCAGCGGACCGTCGGTGGATTTGGACACGAAACCACGAGCCCCGACCCGCAGGCATTCGACGACACCGTCGACGCTGGAATCAAGGGAGAAGACTGCGACCGGTGCGCCCACCCGGCCCACGATGCCCCTCAACGTGTCGACGCCATGGGCGCCGCGACTGAGCGCGTCGTAGAGAACGACGGTGCCGGGCGAGGGTGCTACGTGAACCAAATCGTCAAGATCGACTCCGGTGACTCGTGGGCCGCCGTTTGCGGCGGCAAGCAACGCGCCGACCCCGGCCACGACAACATCGTCTTCGTCCAACAAAACGAGCGTGCGGCATATCGCCGCTTCGTATCCGAGCATGTAATAGGTCTTACGGAGCGTCGAGCCAAACCGGATGACACGAGATCACTCGGACGGGGGAGGCGAATCACCCCATAACTTCTTCGACAGTGGGCAGAACCTGTAACGGAGTACAGCCGCATTCACGCGGCCGCATATTGAGAGGACGTTTGATGCGGATTGACGAAAGGAGGCTCGGCGAGTTGATCGTTGAGTCACAGGACTTGCAGAGCGATGCCATTCGGGGGGCTAAGGAAGCGCTTCCGATGGTTGAGGCTGTCCGTGAGGAGCGGCGTCACAATCCGG
>JACCXE010000510.1 GCA_013697265.1 Actinomycetota bacterium
GCAGTACACCTGGACCGCGCCGTACGCCAACGGCCCGGCGCGTCTCGACGCCATCATCGACCCCGTCTCGGATCGTCGCTACCAGTTCGTCTACAGCGAGGAAGGACAATGCGCCACGATCAGCCCGCCTGACGGGCGAAGCGACCTTGTGCATGGCCCGATCGGTTCACTCTGCACGATTCTGTGGAGTACGGGTGGCGGTGGGGGCCAGTTCCTTGCCAACTTCTTTTACGACGTGAATTCACCGACAGCGCAGCTGCGCATGATCGAGGAGCCCGGTTACGCGGACGGCAAGATCGTCACCGAGTTCGGTTACTCGGGCGGCAAGATCGTGAGTGTTCGCGACCCGCTGGCATACAACGCCATCAAGGCGGGTCAGGCCGCGAACGACGCCACGTCGCAGACCGCGATTGCCTACACGTCGGTGAAGGCGTCGACGATCACGCTTCCGCAGACGAACGCGGCGGTGATTCGCAGCAAGCGTCGCTACACGATCGGCGCGTCTTCGACGACGGTCAAGGACTACATCGGTTCGCTGCTCAACGGAACCCAGTACACGACTCGGACCGTCGATTTCGACGCCGCGGCCCGGCACACCCACACCGTCGACGCCGCCGGCGTGAACAGCTACACCGAGTGGAACAACGACGACCAGGTCACGGCCACCGTCGACGGCGCAGGACTGAAGTCGACGACCATCTACGACTATGCGAAGCGTCCGACGAACACCTACGGGCCCGCACCCCAGTCGTGCTTTACGGGGGCGACGCCGAACGGGTCGTGCACCAACCCCGCGGTGCCGGGAGTGAACCCTGCCGCGGTTACGCGTTATGACGAGAACCTCAACGGCTTGGCGGCCGCGTACTGGGACAACAAGGCTTTCACCGGCGCGCCCAGGCTCCACGCGCTCGGTGTCGGTGATCCGAGCAACCGCTTGGTCAAGACGTGGAACAACGGCACCGGCCCGAACGCTGCTGACGGCACGTTCCTCACGAACACCGGTGGCGGGCTCGTGCACAACCTTTGGGCGGCACGCTTCACCGGCGAGATCCAGTTTCCCAGTGCCGGGACCTATCAGGTGAACGCGTGGTCCGACGACGGCGTGCGCATCTGGGTTGATGACACCCTGGTCGCAGATCGATGGGTTCCGCAGGGCTTCACGCCGTCGGGCACGGTGGCCAGCATCGCCAACGCCACGGCCGGTTCATGGCACCGTATCCGCGTCGACTATTTCGACGAGTCCGACCTTGGCCGGCTCGAGCTGAACTGGTCGGGACCGGGTGTGTCGGGGATCGTGCCCGGCGCCAATCTCCGACCCCGCTACGGCCTTGTCACCTCCGCCGTCGACGCCGACGGCAAGCAGACCAAGAGCGTCTACAACAAGCCTGAGCTTGGGATGGCGAGCGAAGTGGCAACCGATCCGAGCGGGCTGAATCTGCGCTCGCTGACCAGCCACGAGGCGAGGGGCGCCGGCTACTTGCGGCGCACGAACAGTTTCACGCCCCGCGGCGCCCAGACACCGGACCCCAACGATTACGGCACGTCGTACAGCTACTACGCGACCGGCGATGCTGATGCGTCGACCTGCGCACAGCGCAGCACCACCGGTCGGTTGGGCTTGCTGAAGCAGGTCACGCCGCCCGATCCATCGGGCGCGCAGGGCCCGATCACTCGTCAATTCGTCTACGACTGGTGGGGTCGCCAGGTCGGCATGCGGGTGAACTCGGAGAACTGGGCGTGCACCGAGTACGACCAACTCGGCCGCATAACAAAGGTGACTGCAGCGGACGGCAAGGTGAGCACGATCGCCTACAACGGGCTCATCACGACAGCCCAGTACGTGGACTCGGGTGGAACGAGTCGTCAAACGACGACAACGGTCGACGTGTTAGGCCGGGTCGTGTCTTACACCGACGAGTGGGCCACGGCGACCGAGAACATCTATGACCAGCGCGGACGCCTGACGACTACCAATCGAACGATGTCGGGGCAAGCCAAATCGCAGCTCACCTCCATGGCCTACGACGAGACCACGGGCCGGCTGACGTCGAGCACCGAGTACGCGTCGGGAACGGGCCGCACGACGAACTACGCCTATGACGCGGTGGGCCGTCCCTCGACCTCGACATTGCCCAACGGTGTTGTCACGACCACGACCTATGACCCGAGCCGCGGTGCGGTGACCGGGATCCGCCACGCCAAGGGTGCGGCCACGTTCGCGAACTGGACGTATGGACTGTCTCTCGGCGGCCAGACGGTGTCGGACGCGGAGTCGGTGTCGGGCCGTACGCGCGCTTTCACGTTCGACGGCGCCGATCGGTTGACGCGCACCGTCGACAGTCAGGGCGGGACTCGCGACTACGCGTTTGATGCGAACACGAATCGGTGTGCGAACGCGGCGGCCTGTGATGGGCAATGGTCCTACGACGAGGCCGACCGGTTGCTGGCTTCGCCCTACGCGTCGTCGTATGTTTATGACGCGCATGGCAATGTGGTGTCGGCCGCGTTGAACGCAGGTGCGGACCCGCCGGAGTCGTCGAGCGAGACGTTGGCGTATGACACGGCGCCGCAGAGCTATCCGATTACGCCGCTGTCTGACGGCGTCTTGAGCGCGGCGCTGGACTGGGCGGCGTCGTCGCCGCTTACCACCGGGACCTCGTCGTCGGGAACGTTGGCGGCGTCGCCGGCGAGCACGACGGTGGGGGCGACGG
>JACCXE010000015.1 GCA_013697265.1 Actinomycetota bacterium
ATGGGTCCGGTCGATGGCCTGGTTCTCGGTGGCAGGGTTCCACCACGGGTCGAGCAGGAAGCAGTAGTCGGCCTCGGTGAGGTTGAGCCCGAAGCCGCCCGCCTTGAGGCTGATCAGGAACAGTGGATCGTCGCCGTTGCGAAACCCGTCGACGACGCGGCCTCGGTTGCGGGTGCGCCCGTCGAGATAGCTGTAGTTGATCCCGTCGTGCTCGAGACGGGCGCGCACGAGCGACAGGAACGAAGTGAACTGGCTGAACACCAGCGCGCGGTGCCCGCCGCCGACCACGTCGACGAGTTGTTCGGAGAGAGCGTCGAGCTTGGCGCAGGGAACCGCCGCGTGCTTCTCGTCGACCAACCCCGGGTGCAGGCTGAGCTGGCGCAGCAGCGTGATCGACTTGAGGATGGTGAAGCGGTTCCGGTCGAAGTCGCCGAGCAGCCCCAGCACGCGCTGGCGCTCGCGCTGGAGTTGCGTGTCGTAGATCTTGCGGTGCCGCGGATGCAGCTCTACGTCGAGGGTCTGCTCCTGTTTCGGCGGCAGGTCGCGGGCGACGAGTTCCTTTGTCCGCCGTTTCATCAGTGGCTTGATGCGCTGCCGCAGCCGGACGAGCTGTTCGGCCGAGCCGTTGCGCTCGATCGGTTTGGCGTAGTGCTCGGCGAAAGCGTGCGGGCTGGGGAACAACCCAGGAGCGGTAATCGACAGCAGCGACCACAGCTCCATCAGGTTGTTCTCCATCGGGGTGCCGGTTAGTGCCAGCGTGAACGGCGAGCCCAACTCGCGCACGCTGCGGTAGGTCTTGGCCAAGTGGTTCTTCACGTACTGCGCTTCGTCGAGCACGACGCCCGCCCAATCCACCGACGCGTACGCCGCGCCGTCGAGGCGCAACAGCGTGTAGGTGGTGACCACCACGTCGGCCTTGGCGACGTCGTCGATGTTGCGGCCCGATTTGGCCAGCGTGTCGGTGATTGGCTCCACGTTGAGGCCCGGCGCGAACTGCGCCGCTTCGCTCACCCATCCCGGCACCACGCTCGTGGGCGCGACCACGAGGAAGGGCCCGGTGGACGGGTCGCTCTCGCGGGCGTGGCACAGCAACGCCAGGGTCTGCAGTGTCTTGCCCAGGCCCATGTCGTCGGCGAGGACGCCGCCGAGGCCAAGGCTCCACAGCGACGCCAACCACGCGAACCCCTCACGCTGGTACGGACGCAGATCGGCGTGCAGGCCCGCGGGCTGTTCGTAGTCGGGAAGCGTGTCGAGTTCGAGCAGGCGGCTGACCTGGTGCTGCCACGCCTCGGCCTGCTCGGTGACGACGCCGAGCGCGGCGAATTCCTCCCACAGCCCAACCTGGTACCGGCTGATCCGCAAACCCGACGCCGGCGTGTCGCTTAAGGCCCGGGCCTCTTCGATGAGTTGGCGCAGGGCTTGTAGCCGCGGTTCGCGCAATGAGAAGTGCGCGCCGTCCTCCAGAAGCATTTCTTCCTGCCCGGCGGCCAACGCCATGAACACGTCGGCGAGGGGAACCTCGAAACCCTCCACGGTGATGCGCACGCCGAGGCCGAACCAGTCTCGGTCGCCGGCCGTCGTGGTGGCCGAGACGCCGATCTCGAGGGTGTCACCGACGTCGCGGTAGTCGGCGGGCTCACCCTCGATGACCACGCCAACGCCTCGGAGTTCGGCGAGCCGCGGCAGTACCTCGGTGACGAAGTGCATACTCGCGACCCCGCTCATCGCTACGGGCCCGGGGTCGCGCGGACGGCCGTAGTTGTCGACGAGCCCGAGCGACTCGAGGCCGTGACCCGCCGCATTGGTCGCATTGAGTAGGGCTCGTTCGGCCGCCGCGTTGCGGAACTCGTCGCCACCCGCCCGCGACACGAAAGGCACCCGACGCGTCGACTCGCCGACCTCATAAGACCACTGCCAGGCGAGGTCGACGGTATGGGGGTCGCCGAAGCGCACCCGCAGCGCCAGTGCCGGCGGCGACACCGTCGGAGGCGTAAACGTGGCGTCGGACGACACGACCGTTGCCACGCGCTGCAAGGCCGGGCAAAGCTCCGCGGTGAAGCGGTCCAGCTCGTGCGCAGGCACGCCGACGACCTGGCCAGCCAGGACCATTTGTCGCAGCTCCGGACTCGCCGGTGCCGCCAGGCGCACCAACCGGAGCCGAGGGTGGTCGTTGTCGGCGACTTGGTCGGCGCACACGACACCGTGTCCGGTTCGACCGATGAACGCCACCGGCGTGAGGCCGTGGTCGTGTCGATCGTGGCCGTCGCGGTCGTCGCGATCGCGGTCGGGACCTTCGACGCCGACCTCGAGTTTGGCCGCGACGCGGAGGCCGCCTCCCGGGGCGCCGGTAACGTCGATCACGATCGCGCCGTCGACACGCCGCGCCAGTTCTCCGTGACCACCCCGTGCATGAAGGATCACGACACCCAGAGTCGCCGCGTCGTCCAGCACGGCCCAAAGCTCGGGGCCGCACTGCGTGAGATCGAGAGACTTCTCGGCGCCGTAGTTGCCGTAACCCCCGTAGCGATGGCTCGTGGTGGACTGGGCACGGGCGTTGTAAAGCGAGTACAGCTCGCGTATAAGCACGGCGTGATCGGCGCGCAGACGTTCACGACGCACCGTCCTCTGGTCGAGCCGGTTCCAGTTCAGCGAACCGTTTACCCATCCCCCGCGCACGGCGGGCCGCATAAGGCGGCCCATGAGCCGCTGCCCGCCTGTGGCGTGGCCCGACGGTTCGAGGTACACCTCGATCGCGAGCGGCACATTCCCACCAGTTGCATTGGGGTCGGCCCCACCGACAAGCGCGGCGAGCGGCTCCTCCCATGCGGGCCGAAGCGTGGCCACGGCGGACGACGTGAGCGCCCGTGGGCCACCGTCGTCGCGGCCGTCTCGGTCCGCGGCGGCGATCACGAGGGCGGCGACGTGCTTGCAGTCCTCGACCATCGGGCACGTGCAGTCGCCACCGGTGAACACCAACGGGCCTTCGCGCGTCACAACGAAGTACGCGGAGGTTTGATACAGCCCGCCCTTGCCCACAACCGCGCCGCGCAGCACCTCGTCGCGCTCGCCGCGGGCACGGTTCACGCGCAGAACCTGCCCCGCTTCGGCGTACGCGCGGCCACGGGCGAACACCGTCGAACCGAGGTACGCCTCGACGCGCGCTAGCTGTGCGGAGTCGGTCATGGTCAACGCAACGGTACCGAAGCGGTGTGTACCGTCAGCGAACGTGTCGTGGCGCGTTACCGGCGGCTCGACCTAAGGGAGGTACGCACGGGATGAGCCTGCGTCAGCGCTGGGACCCGGCCGCCGTGAGTTGCGAGACCCGTTGAAATGACAGGCCGAGCACCTGGCCGGCCTCGCGCACACTCAGGCCACCCTTGACGAGCGCCCTGGCCGCCTTCGTCGTTGCGGCCGTCGCCACCTCCGCCGCATGCTCCGCTGTGGCGCGACTCGCCCGCGACTCTGCCGCGGCACGATCAAGAGCCGGATCGCCGAGTACAAGCTCATCGAGGGCTACGTCGAAGCTCGACTCGCCTACGTCCAGAAGGAGGGCGATCGCGTCGCGAGACATTTCCTCGTATTGGTCGAGGCGCCGCACCTGCGAGAAGAACCCGTCCACGTCCGGTGACGACAGCGCCCACCACTTGCCGCTCCGCACGGCCTGGACCCGGTAGATCGCGCGTGCTGTGCGTTTGGTCATGTCTGCTCCATATCGCTTCGTGCGAGGATAGTCCAGTCGTGTAGACAGATCCAGTCTAGAAAGCTAGACGGACTCGTCGTGGTGCGCTGGCGCTCAGCCGCGGATGAACTTTCCGAACGGACCGTACGCCGACGGTGTGTCGCCCTCGGGCAGGCCGCGAGGACCGCCGGTTATCGAGACCGCTAAGTCGTTGGCGGACAGCCGGAGCCG
>JACCXE010000054.1 GCA_013697265.1 Actinomycetota bacterium
GGCCAGCCGACCGGCGCCCGTCCCGGCCGCCTGGTCCGCGCTTAAAACCACCCGAACTCGGTTCATTTCGGCGCTCTTTACACGCCCAACTGAACCCAATTCGGAGGGCTTGGTCAGTGGGCGGGCGGTGCCTTGGGGGAGGGGCGGCCGGTGTCGATCGCGCGGCGTAACGCGGTCGCGGCTCCGTAGGCGTCGGCCGCTTCGGTTAACCAACGCACGGCGACGAAGCGGGTCGCGCCTGAGTCGAGCAGGTCGCCGATCGAGCGGGGGTTGACGCCGCCCGTCACGTAGAAGGGGATCGACGATTCGTTGGCGGCGAAGCGCAGATAGCCGAGGCCGACGCCCGGCCGACCCGGCTTGGTTGGTGTTGGGTTGATCGGTCCGACCGAGATGTAGTCGACCGGCTCGCGTTCGGAACCGATGAAGTCGTCCTGGCTGTGGGTGGACAGGCCGATGATTGCGTTGGGGCCCATGATTCGACGCGCCGCCGCGGGCGGGCAGTCGTCCTGTCCTACGTGCACACCGTCGGCGCCGAGTTCGACGGCGAGGTCGGGCCGATCGTTGAGAATGAACGGCACGCCGTGGGACCGGCAGACGTCGCGCACGAGTGCGCCCCGCTTCAACACCGCCCGGGCATCGGCGTCCTTCTCGCGGTACTGCACGATGTCGACGCCGCCGCGGATGCAGGTGTCGACGAACTGGGCCAAGTCGACGCGGTCGGGCGTGCACAGGTAGAACCGGCGACCGGCGAGCGGTCCGCTCAAAGGTTCTTTATCCACCAGCCACCGCTTTCACGATCTCCAGTGTGTCGCCATCTCGTAGCGATGTCGTGGGATGTTCGCTGCGGATTAGCGCCTCGCCATTGTGTTCGACCGCGACTGTGCGGTTGGACCAGCCGAGTTGGTCCAACAGATCAGTGACGGCGGCGCCATCGGCCAGCGTCACCGACCTGCCATTGGCTGTGACGGTGACGCTCAGGACTGCGCGGCCGCTGCGGCCTTGGCCGCCGCCTTTTTCTGCGCCTTGTAGGCCCGAACCTTGTTGAGGCTGGCGGCATCCACGATGTCGGCGACGGACAGATAGCTGTCGGGCGTGCCGTAGTCGCCGGCAACAGCCTCCCAGCCGTCGGGCCGCACGCCGAACTGCTTGGCCAGCAAGGCAACGAAAATCCGCGCCTTCATGTCTCCGAAGCCCGGTAAAGACTTGACGCGCTTGCACAACTCTGCGCCGTCTGTCGCCGTGGTCCAGATCGCGGCAGGGTCGGAGCGGTAGTCGCTCACGATGAGGTTGCACAGGTCGTGGACGCGTCGGGCCATCGCGGCGGGGTAGCGGTGCATCGCCGGACGGTCGCAGAACACCCCCACCAGCGCGGCCTCGTCCATCGCGGCGAGCTTTTCGACGTCGAGGTCTGTGCCGAGACGCTGGGTCAGTGTGTAGGGACCGAGGAACGCCCACTCGAGCGGAACCTGCTGGTCGAGCACCATGCCGATGAGAAGCGCGAGCGGGTCGCGGGCGTTGAGCGCGTCGGCCTCGGGGTGTTGCGCGATGCACATTTTCGGTGCGGCCATATCCGAACTTTACGGCGTCGGTCCGAGCACTTCATGGCGTGTTCGGGGAACCGGCCGGTCCAGCGGCGGCGACTGCGAGACTGTCTCGTGTGCTCCGCTTCGCACTATCGGCCGTTCTCGGTGTCCTGACAACCTGGCTGCTTCTAATCGTTCTGCTCGCAGCCTCGCGTCCCCGAGGGCTCGATCTTGGGGAGGCGAAGCGGTTCGTGCCCGATCTGGCGCGCCTCCTCCGCAGCCTCTCGAAGGATCCATCGACGGCTCGCGGGGTGCGCTGGCGGCTCCTCCTGCTGCTGACGTACCTCGCCTCACCTATCGATCTGGTTCCTGATTTCATACCGGTACTCGGCTACGCCGACGATGTCATCGTCGTCGCGATCGCGCTTCGGTCGGTCGTTCGACACACTGGACCTGACGTGCTGGACCGACACTGGAGCGGAAGCGCCGTCGGATTGGCGATTGTCAAGCGACTGGCAGGTGTCCGGACGTGAGCTGCTGGCCTACGGGCACTGACGCCAGGGGTCATAGCCGGCGCCGCACGTCGTTGAGTCGCGCCGCGGCGCGGATCTGGTGGTCGCGTTCTGCGAGGTTGGGTGCGTTGCGAGCTGCGTCGGCGTAGAGGCGGGCGGCGAGTTCGAGATCGCCATTCTTCTCGTGTAAATACGCGGCGACCGCGTCGCGTCGCGGGATGTGTTCGTCGACGTCAGCGAGTGCGGCCAGCCCCGCCCAGGCGCCAACTGCCTCGCCGACAGCGACGGCGCGGTTGAGTCGGACGATCGGGGTGTCGGTGAAGCGGAGTAGCTCGTCGTACCACTCGACGATCTGGACCCAGTCGGTCTCCTCGAAGCGCGACGCGTCGGCGTGGAGCGCGGCGATCGCTGCTTGCGCCTGGTACTCGCCGAGCTGATCGCGCGCGAGAACTGCTTGCGCGATCGTGACTCCTTCGGCGATGAGGCGGGTGTCCCACTGGCTGCGGTCCTGCGCGGCTAGCGGCACGATTGCTCCGTCGGGTCGAGTTCGGCTGGGGCGGCGCGCGTGGTGCAGCAACATCAGGGCGAGCAGTCCTTCGATCTCGGCGTGGTCCACCAATACCGCGAGTTGCCGGGTGAGTCGGATTGCCTCGGCTGCAAGATCGACATCACCCGAATAGCCCTCGTTGAAGACGAGGTACAGCACCCGCATCACCGTGCGCACGTCTCCGGGACGATCGACACCGGCCCGGCTGACCGTGCGCTTGGCCCGGCTGATGCGCTGCGCCATCGTGCTCTCCGGCACGAGGTAGGCCCGCGCGATCTGGCGCGTGGTGAGGCCGCCGACGGCCCGGAGGGTCAAGGCGACCGCCGATGACGAGGTCAGGTCGGGGTGCGCGCACAGGAAGTAGAGGCGCAGGGTGTCATCCGCGCTCGGGGCCCCGCCCGACGGCGGTTCGGTGTCGAAACGGACCTCGCGGTCGCGGCGCGTGGCGTCAGACCGCGTCATGTCGAGGAAGACTCGCCAACCGACGGTGATGAGCCATCCCTTGGGATCGCAGGGTTCGTCGGTTTCCCACGCGGCCAGCGCTCGGATAAGCGCCTCTTGCACGGCGTCCTCGGCCGTCGCGAAATCTGCCCCGCGACGGACGAGGACGCTCAATACCTGTGGGACGAGTTGGCGCAGCTCGACGTCGTTCACTGTCAGTGGGTGAAGTTGGGCGGAGCTGCCAAGAAGGGTCGGACCTCCAGCCATTCGTGGATGGGCGAGCCGCCGGCGCCGGGCGCGGCCGACAACTCGCCTGCGAGCTCGATCGCTCGCTCGTAGCTGTCGACGTCGATCACCATCCAGCCGGCGATCAAGTCTTTCGTCTCGGCGAACGGGCCGTCGGTCACCGGCGGGCGACCCTCGCCGTCGGAGCGGACCCAGACCCCGTCAGGCGCCAGCGCTTGTCCGTCTACGAACTCACCGGTGCCCTCGAGCCGGCTTGCGAAGTCGTTCATGAACTGGATGTGCGCCTCGACCTCCTCGGGCGTCCACTGGTCCATCGGGACGTTGTTGACCGATGCCGGCGCGCCTTGGTAGTGCTTGAGCAACAGGTACTTGGCCATCGTGTTCTCCTTGTGTGTGACGGCGGCCTCGGTGGCCGCCTTCACCTCTAGGACGGAGCTGGCTCCGTATTCTCGACATCGCGGCGAGACGAGCAATCGTTGGATTCAGTCGAGGCCGAGCCCGTCAGGAACGTCCTCGTAGTCCACGCTCCACAGATGCGCGTTGCCGCCGCCGATCGTCGTGGATCGCCAACCCAGCAACTGTTGGACTCGCTGCGGTTGCGCGCGCACGGCGTCCCACGGCGCGGCGAGCGGCAGCGCCTCCTCCGGCGCCAGCCACCCGAGCACAAATGACAGGTGCATGCCCCACCGCCACGCGTCGGTCGTGTTCGCCCCGCCGCCGTGGATGACTCGTCCGGTGTAGATCATCCCGCTGCCCGCCGGCATGACCGCTTGTGTAATTTCGCTCGGTCGCGCTTGTCGGCTGTAGTCGTCCCACCGATGGCTGCCGGGCACGACGTGGGTTGCGCCGTTCGCGGTTGTGAAGTCCTCCAGCGCAAACATGCAGCTGATGGTGACTTCGAATCCGTGCGGGCTGAGGACGCGGCTCCAGTTTTCGCCGTCGCGATGCAACGCTTGGGCCGGTTGGCCGGGCGCCAGGATCATCATCTGGCCAGTGTTCATCCAGTAGCTGCCGCAGTTCGGCAACAACAGATTGTCGGCGACGGCGAGGAAGCCTTCGTGAGTCAGGACGTCGAAGAACGCGTCGCTGCGCGTCGCCAGGCGAGTAAAGCGCATCGTCTTGTCGCCCCAGAAGTTTCGGATCTGATCGTTGGCCGACGCCGACCCGAACTCGCGGCCCGATGCCGCTCGCTGCATGTCGGCGCGGAGTCGATCCAATAAGTCGGGCGACAGGAACTCGTGGACAACCACGCCGCCGTCGGCATCGAGCGCCGACAGCACGTCTTCAACTCCGTTTGCGAAGGTTGTCTCTCGCAGTGATGCGGCCATGCACTCATCAAAGCACGTGGTCCGATCGTCAGATCTGGCGGCCCGTCAGTGCGGCGAGGCGTTCGATAGGCGTCGCCGTTGCGGGCGCCTCAACCTCGGCGCCAAATGTGACGCCGTCGCGTAGCGGCGGCACCGCCTCTGCTGCGAAGCCCTCGACGGCGGCAACGAGCGCGGCGGGCGGGTCGTAGGGCTGCTTGGTAGCAATGGCCATGTCCCAACCGTGCACGAGGCCGTCGAGTACGACGAAGCGGGCGAAGGTCTCGCGCGGCACCTCGCCAAAGGGTGCGTTGACCGTGCCGGCGAGGGCGCCGGGTCGGTGCATCGATTCGAACAGGGCGGTGAGGGCCGGGCCGATCTCGCCGAGCACGTTGCTCATATCGGGCGTGCCCGGCTCGTCGCCGGCGAAGGCGGCCGCGAACTGTGTGGCGCCGCCGGTCATGTGCTCGAGCACACCCCGCACACTGAACTCGCTGCACGGCGTCTTGTTGTCGAGTTGATCGGTGGTAATCCCGCCGATCACGCCCGCCAGCACCGGGCCGAGTTCGTCGATTTGCGTCAGAACGTCCATGGGGTCTCCTTGAGGTTGCGTGGCGAGGTCGGCTGCTTCCCGGTCGCGGCCGAGCTCAACGAGCTTGGTAACGCGAGCGTCTCCTGATCTGTCAGGTTCGATCACCCCGACATCTTCGTCCTCCGTTCCCCTCTGTGCATCGGGCAGCGAGGCCAACGTCGCCGCCGCCTGATGGGTCATATGACCCACAAGCCGTGAGGCCGAGCGCGCAAGTTGCGTGGAGTGCCCGATGCGGACGGATCCCCGGTCGGCAGACGATGTCGGCGCTGGGATCGTCCTGGCATCGACAGGGGGAAACACAATGCGACACGCGGTTAACGAGATTCCGATCGAGATGCAGGTCGGAGAGATAGAGACGCGCGGTATCGAGTACGGCGAGCAGCTACTCCGCCACATCGACTTGCCCGCGGGCACGGATTTCACGCCGTTGTTCGTGGGGCTGCCCGGTGACATGTGCCAGTGCCCGCATTGGGGCGTGGTGCTCGAAGGCGCCATCACGGTGCGCTACGCGGACGGAACCGAAGAAACCACCAGCGCGGGCCAGACCTACTACTGGCCGGGTGGACACACCGGCTGGACCGACGACGGAGTCGTCTTCATCGAGTTCAGCCCGACCGCGGCGATTCAGCCCGTGCTCGAGCACCTCGCGGCGCAGATGGCGGCGACAACCTGAACAACGAAGATGACGGCGCTACGTTCGTTGCCATGGGCGCCCTAGACGCGGCGTACGCAGCGCGCGAACGCTACGAATGGCAGAGCTGCCACGACGAGGCGGCGGCGCTGTCACTCGGCGACGAACTGGACGAGGCCGAGCGCTTCTCGCTGATCGGTGAGGCCGCGTGGTGGCTCGGACGCCTCGACGATTCCATCGAGGCGCGCCAGGCCGCCTACCGCGGCTTCGAAGACGCCGGTGACATGCGCCGGGCCGGCTACTGCGCGGTGTGGCTGTATGAAAGCAACGCCCAGCGGGCCCGCCCGGCAATCGCATCGGCGTGGCTGATGCGGGCCCGGCGCGCCCTGGACACCGACGACAGTTGTGTGGAGCACGGTGCGTTGCTCATGCGCGAGGCCGAGTTGGCCCACGGCGAAGGACGGCTGAGCGACGCCACCGATCTGGCCGAGCGGGCTCTCGCATTGGGTCGCAAGCTCGGATCGGCCGACCTCGAGGCCGAAGCGCTGCAGACGCTCGGCCGGGTCCTCATTGACGCCGGCCAAACCAAGGTGGGCCTGGCCCATCTCGACGAGGCGATGCTGTTCGCCGTAGAGGGTCGGCTCGGGCCGTACTCGACGGGCAAGGTGTATTGCAGCCTCATCAGTGCGTGCGAAGACCTGGGAGACTGGCGCCGAGCGGCGGATTGGACCGAAGCCACCACGCAGTGGGCGCGGGCCCATCCGTTCGCGATCTTTCCGGGGATCTGCCGAGTGCACCGCGCCGTTGTGCTCGATCGGGGCGGGGCCATGGCCGCCGCCGAACGCGAGGCGAGCCAGGCCTGCGACGAGTTGCTCGCCAGCCACATCCCCAACGCGGCCGCCGCCTTCGCTGAAGTTGGCGATATCCGCCGCCGGCTCGGGGACCTCGTTCGCGCCGAAGAAGCCTTTAGCCGCGCCGAGGAGTTGGGCGGACGGACCTGCACGGGAACCGCGCTGCTTCGGCTTTCCCAGAACCGGTTGGACGAGGCGTCGCGCATCATCGCGGGATGCGTGGCTGAGCTTTCGCCTAACCGTCTTGCTCGGGCCCGCGTGCTGCCGATCGCCGCGCAGATAGCCATCGCAGCCGGCGACCTGGATCTGGCCAAAATGCACGTGACCGAACTCGATGCGATCGCCGACGCCTTCGAGACCCCGCACCTACGCGCGGTCGCCATGCTGGCCCGCGGCCGTCTACAACTCGCCGAGGGTGGCGCGGTGACGGCACAGGGCACGTTGCTTCGCGCTCATGCGTTGTGGCACGAACTCGGCATTCCCTACGAGGCCGCGACCACCAAGACCGTGTTGGCCGTCGCTCAGCGAGATGCGGGCGACGCCGCCGGAGCGCAAGAGTCGTTCGCCGCGGCCCGAGCGTTGTTCGAAGAGATCGGGGTGCGGCTCGACCAAAGCGAGGTCGACGGTGACTCGCGGCGCCTTCCGGGCGGGTTGTCCGAACGCGAAGCCGAAGTGCTGCGACTGGTCGCGTCAGGCCTGTCCAACAAAGAGGTGGCCGCGCAGCTGCACTTGAGCGCGAAGACCGTGTCGCGCCACGTGTCGAACATCTTCACCAAGCTGGGTGTGTCCTCGCGTGTCGCCGCGAGCGCGTTCGCCTTCGCAAACAAGATCGCCAACCCGCAGGACTAAGGCATTCGCCCCATCGGTGGCGCGGAAGATGAGGCGCACGCCCGATGCGATAGACGACCTCGAGCCGCACGATGCCGGTATGACAAACACGACCAACACACTCAGCCTTGACGACCTGAACGCAATCAAACACAAGCAGCAGGCGACGTGGGCCTCGGGGGACTACGCGGTGATCGGCACCAGCTTGCAGATCGTGGGCGAGTCGCTGTGCGAGACCGTCGACGTTTCGGCTGGCTCCCAGGTGCTCGACGTGGCCGCGGGCAACGGCAACGCCTCGCTCGCCGCGGCCCGACGCGGCTGTGACGTCACCGCCACGGACTACGTCGAGGCGCTGCTCGATCGCGCCCAGTTGCGGGCCGCGGCCGACGGGGTGTCAATCAAGACTCAGACCGCCGACGCCGAGGCACTGCCTTTCGCCGACGGCACCTTCGACGCGGTGCTGTCTACCTTCGGCGTGATGTTCACGCCGAACCCCGACCAGGCCGCATCCGAGTTGCTTCGTGTCTGCCGTTCAGGCGGGCGTATCGGCCTCGCAAACTGGACGCCGGAAGGCTTCATCGGCCAGATGTTCAAGATTGTCGGCGCGCACGTGCCGCCGCCCGCCGGCGTGCGGTCGCCGTTGCAGTGGGGCACCGAGGATCGCCTGAACGACCTATTCGCCGATGGCGCCAAGGTCGAAGTCACTCGGCGCCACTTCGTGTTCCGCTACCCGTCCACGGCTGCGTTCTTCGACACATTCAAGACGTATTACGGGCCAACCCTCAAAGCGTGGGCCGCGCTCGACGACACCGGCCGTACGTCGTTCCGCAACCAACTCATCGCGCTGGCCGACCAGCACAACCGGAACTACGACGGCGCCATGTCGGTGCCCTCGGAATATCTCGAGGTGGTCGTCACCAACCGCTAGGAGACTGCTGAGCAAAGCGTCTTCGGCGTGGGTTGTTGCTGGTCGTCGGGTCATGTCGGACCGAAGGGCCGGTGTTGCAAGTGTGGGCCGGTCGCCCTGGAGGCTTCGTGTTGGGGAGTGGTTCTCTCGCTGACAGGCCCGAGGACTCTGGTTAGGCGATAGCCCAGCCGATGTCGTCGCGGTGGAGTCCGAGGTTGAGTAGGCGT
>JACCXE010000092.1 GCA_013697265.1 Actinomycetota bacterium
GCCTTGCCCGCGAAACCGTCGAGGCCGGTGAACGAGTAGTCGACCGCACCGAGCTTTACCTCACGGTCGGCTTTGGCATGGTCGCTGCCCGCCTCGCCGCCTGCGCCGGTCACTTCGATCGCGGTACGGATGCCGTCGCCGGTTTGGCCCGGCTTGCAAGCCAGTTCGTAGTGGCCCGCCTTCAAGTCGACCGTGAGGTCGCGGCTGGTGCCGGGGCCGATGTTCTCGACCTCGCTAATCGGACGGTCGTTGTCGCCGTAGACGTACATCTCGGTCGTCTTGTCGCCGTCGTTGGTGACCTCGAAGGTGATCGGCCCGGCTTCGAAGGACGTTTTCGCCGGCTTGCATGACGAATCGGTGGCGACGACGGCTACGGCGTCGCTCGAGTTGGAGTCGCTCCCGCAGGCGCCGAGGAGGGACAGCACCGCGGCGCCAGCGGCGGCAGCGATGACAAAGCGCTTCATGCGGAACGGACCTTTAGAGGGGTAGAGCGCGTTGTTGGTGACAGCGCGGTTGGACGACGGAAGAACAGGAACATCACCGGCACGAGATAGGCCAGGTAGGCGGCTACCTCGAGCCACGTCGACGCGGGGCTGAAGTTGAAAATGCCCTTAAGCAAGGTGCCGTACCAACTCGACGGCGGAATGGTCGACGAGACATCGAACGCCAGCGAATTGAGGCCGGGCAGAATTGAGGCCTCTTGGAGGTCGTGCACGCCGTAGGCCAAGACGCCGGCGGCCACGATCACGAGGCCGGCGCCGGTGACCGTAAAGAACGTGGCGAGGTTGAGGCGCACAGATTGTCGGTAGATCAGCCAGCCGACCACGACGGCCACCCCCAGACCGATGGCGGCGCCGATGATTGGCGAGGTCGTCTTTTCGGTGGCTTCGATCGACGTCCACAGGAACAGTGCGGTTTCAAGGCCTTCGCGCCCCACGGCGAACAGCGCCACGACGAAGAGCGCGACCCCACCGCCGGTGAGGGCGGCGTCGAGCTTGCCTTGGAGGTCGTTCTTGAGCGCCCGCGCTTGCGAACGCATCCAGAACACCATCGCGGTGACGAAGCCGACCGCGATGATCGACATGACGCCGCCGAAGGTTTCTTGCGCCTTGAACGACAGCGAGTTCGACGTGAACGTGAGAGCGGCGCCTACGGCGAGGCTCGCGGCGATCGCAACTGCGATGCCAGCCCAAACCGGGCCGAGTTTGTCGCGGTGGCCGGTGCGCACCAGGTAGGCGACGAGGATGCCGACCACGAGGGAGGCCTCGAGGCCTTCGCGCAGCCCGATCAGGAAGTTGGGGAACACGAGCGGAAATATTAGGCGCGCCTAACACTGTTCGCAAGGTGAGCCAGAACGCGGGGCTGCGCCGGACCGGGCAAACTGGGCGTTCCGAATCGGAGAAATGGGACCCCGTTGCTAGATCAGCTTGAGCGCTACGCCGAGCACCTCGACCACTACACCGAGTTGCGCCTGCACACGAACCACACCAAGACGGTCCAGATGATCGGCGGCAACGTGGTCACCAACAGCGCGTCGTCGCGCGGCGGCGTGTCGGCTCGCACCTACGACGATGGCGCGTTCGGCTTCGCCTCGTTCCCGAGCATGAGCGACGACGCCATTCCCGGCGCGCTCAAAGCCGCCGGTGGCAACGCCGCGTTGTTGCAGCGCCGCCGCGCCATGGGCAAGGGCGACCTGCCTACTGGCGCCGTTGGCAAGGGCAGCTTCGACTACCGCTCGACCAAGCCCGCACTCACCGACGCAGAACAACTCGACGCGGTGCGCCAGGTCGACAACTACATGCGCACCACCTATCCCGACCTGGCCAACATCGACGTGAACCTCGGGTTCCTCGCCATGGAGAAGGGGCTGGCTACCTCGGCCGGCGCGCTTACCTACAGCTACATCCCGCGCACCATCCTCGTGGTCCGCCTCAGCTTCAAGGCCGACGACGGCGCGGTCGAGGTGTACGACGCGTTCGGCGGCTTCGGTGACCCGCAAGACCACCTCACCGACGTCACCGCGTTCTACGCCGATCTCGACGACCTCTACAAGAAGCTGCGGGACAAGGCCGCGGGCACCTACGCCAAGCCGGGCGAACACGACGTGGTGATGGACAGCCGCCTGGCCGGCATCCTGGCCCACGAGGCGATCGGCCACACCTGCGAGGCCGACCTGGTGCTGGGCGGTTCGGTCGCCGGCGATCACGTGGGCGACATGGTCGCGTCGGAGAAGGTCAGCCTCATCGACTACGCCGAGCGCGGCCCCGACGGCAACGGCGGCATCGCGATCCACGTCGACGACGAAGGCGTCGAATGCCGCGACGTCACGATCATCGAGAACGGCCGCCTCAAGACGTTCCTGCACAACAAGGAAACGGCGCGAGAGATGGGTGTCGAGCCCACGGGCAACGCGCGGGCCTACGCCTTCGACGATGAGCCGCTGGTGCGCATGCGCAACACGGCGATCGCGCCGGGTGACGACACGCTCGACGAAATGATCGGCGCCGTCGAGCACGGCTACTACCTGATGCGCCCAACCAACGGTCAGGCCGACTCGACCAGTGAGTTCATGTTCGGCGTGGGCCTGGGTTACGAGATCGAAGACGGCAAGATCACCCGCGCCATCCGCGACACCACGATCTCGGGCGTCGCCTTCGACATGCTGAAGACCATCACGCACGTCAGCGACGACCTCACGTGGGGCAAGGGCGGCATGTGCGGCAAGAAGCAGATGATCCCCGTGGGCATGGGTGGCCCGGCCATCAAGTGCCGCATCACGATCGGCGGGCGCTCATGACGTCGGTGCTCGACGCCACGGCCGGAGTAGACGTGGCCGACCGCGCCGTGCAGGCGGCGCGCA
>JACCXE010000159.1 GCA_013697265.1 Actinomycetota bacterium
GAGTTGATGTCTTCGGCGACGGCCAGGTCGCGGTCGGCGCCGAAGTGGGCCTGGATCAGATGGTCGCAGTGCACCGTCGACGGCACCGCGACCTGGGGCAGGCCCGCCGTCATGAACTGCAACAACGCCATTTGCGCCGTCGCGTCTTGCATGGCCACCCGATCGGGGTACAGCTCGGCGTACGCGGCACCCTTGGACAGGTCTTGACCCTCGGCGTCGGCCAGATGGTTTACGAGGATCTTTTCGGCCAGACTGAGCGGCCGGCCGAGGCGCCGGCGGGCGATCGCGATGCGCTCGTCGAGCCGGCCGTAAACCTCGTTGACCAACTCGATCGGGGTGTTCGCGGCAACGGCCATGGTGCGGCTCCTTCAATTCGACTAGTGATACAAGTATAATACAAGTGTGCGAACGGTGCGCTACAAGGAAATCGCCGGCGACGTCCAGCGCCGAGTCGAAGCGGGCGAGTTCGCCGCCGGACGACTCTTGCCGAGCGAGGCCGAGTTGGCCCGAGCGTACGACGCGAGCCGAGTCACGATCCGCAAAGCGTTGGAGGAGCTGCGCCACGACGGCCTGGTCGACGCCAGACAGGGGTTCGGTTGGTTCGTGGCCGCCGACCCTGTCCGCCAGACGCTGGGCCGACTCGGCACCATCGAGGCGCAACTCGAAGCGACCGGAGCCGTGGCCGAACGACGCATCCTCGACTTCGGGTTCGTGAAAGCGCCGCGGCGGGTGCGGCTCCACCTCGGTGACGACCAGGTACTGCGGGTCCGGCGGATCAACCTGGCCGACAACGAACCGTTCGCCCGTGTCACGGTGTGGGTGCCCGAGCGATTCGGACGAGTGCTGTCGCGCGACGCGGTCAGCGCCCAGCCGTTCTACGAACTGCTGCCCGTCGCGTTGGGCGGCGCCACCCAGACCATCGGTGCGGCCGCGGCTAGCGCCGAGGACGCCGAGTTGTTGGCGATCCCGGTCGGTTCGCCGGTGCTGCGCTGCGAACGCGTCACCCACGACACCGAGCGCCAGCCTGTGCTGGTGTCCGAGCACGTGTTCCCGGCCCATCGCAGCGAGTTCGTCGTGGAACTACCCAACGTCGAAGTCGACGACGCGTCGATAGCGCCATCGGGTCTGCGTCTGGTCGACTAGCTGATTGCCCGGCCCAGGATTCCGAGCAGGAGCGCGGCGCACAGGATCGCGATCACAGTGAGGCTGATGTACGCAAGCGTCTGGGCGACTGACGCCATGCGCGCCGCGCTGGGGCTAAGGGGTTGATCGGCGAGTGGTACCTCGGTGGCCCGCACCAGCATCAAGGCGGCCGCGGCGGGAAGGATCGGGATAACGAAGCCCGCGATGGCGCAGATGATCGCTGCGAACGCGTAACCGTCGTTCGCGTTGCGCGGGGGAGCGGGATCCGTCGCCATTTCGGTGGGCACCGGCATCGGGGATGCCACCGGCGCGGTGATCTCGGGTGCGCCGGGAGCGGTGATCTCGGGTGAGACCGGTGCGTCGAAGTCGCTCATCGGGCTAGATGCCTCCATCGCTTGCCGCGCTGGTCCTCGGCGTAAACGAGCAGGCCGCCGAGCGACGCCAACCACGCCACCGCGGCCAGGCCGAGCGTCGGCCCCGATGGACCGTCGTTGGCGGAGTTCACGTTGAGCGCGCTCGTAACAGGAACTGTGCTCGTTGGTGACAGCGTCGTCTCCGTGCCGAACAACGTGCTCGGCGGGGCGATGGGCACGATCGTGCCGCCCAACAGGCCCGGGTCCAGGGGTTGCGAGGCGCCTGACGCGGGTGGTGGCACCGGATTGCCGGTCCCTGCCGTCGTCGCCGTGGTCGTCGTCGTGGCCTTGTTGCCTGGGGCCCGGGTCGGCGGCGTAGTAGTCGGCGACGAGGTGGTCGGCACGCCGGTCGTCGTAGTGGTCGTGGTCGGCCGCTGCGTCGTCGGCTTCGTCGGCACGTTCGTCGTGGTCGTCGTTGTCGTCGAGTCTTGCGCCGAGGCGGTCCACCCGAGGCCGGTCATGGCCACAAACGCGAGCGCGCCGGCAACCAGAGCTAGGAACCGGCGCATTCGCTCATCGTAAATCACGTGCCCGAAAACACCGTGGCGCGCCACGATTAGGGATGG
>JACCXE010000180.1 GCA_013697265.1 Actinomycetota bacterium
GGTTGGGAGTTCTTCGTCCCGTCGCCGGGCGGGTTTGCCCCCTGGCGGCGCGGCGAGGCCTTTCCTGCCGACGAGAACCAACTGTGGAGTCGCCCGTCGCCCGACGCCATGTGGAGCCTTGAGGTCCTCGTGGAGGACATCGGCGACGGCGTGCTGCGTTACCGCCGCGACCCGTCGATCTCGCTTCCAATCGAGGAGGCGATCGGGTGGACCGACGACGGCATTCCTTACGTCGCGCCGCAACTCCAGTTGCTGTACAAGGCCAAGGCGATGCGTGCACGAGACGAGGTGGACTTTGCGGCCACGGTGCCGCTGCTGTCCGACTTTCAGCGCCAGTGGTTGGAGACGGTGGCTCCGGGGGTAACCGGTCCCCATGAGCACATCTGAACCGAACTCGGCTGACACGCCGAGCGACGACGTCGACGACACCGAACCACAAAACAACCCGGCGGGCGAAATCGTGACGCCGCAGAACCCGGACAAGCCCGGCGAAGACCTGCCCCTGCCCGACGAGGCCAACGCGCCCCCCGAAGCCCACCCCGCATAGCCGCCGCGCACAGAACCTGACGGGCGCGTTTGCCTGTCGCTCTGGTAGCGTTTTTGGCAAGCGAACGACACCCATCCTGGGGTCGGAACGTGATTGCCGATGAGCAACCTCTCTTTCCGCGTGATTGGGCCCGGTCGGGCCGGCGCTGCTATCCAGCGCGCCCTCACGAAAGCCGGCTGGCACCCCTACGAGCCGCTGCGCCGGGGCGACGATCTGCACCTGGCGGCCAGCGGCGTCGACGTGCTGCTCATCGCCACGCCCGACGCGGCCATCACGTCAGTCGCGACCTCGATCGCTCCAGTTGAAGGCTGCGTTGTTGTGCACCTCAGCGGGTCCCTCGGCCTCGACGTTCTCGCCCCTCATTCGCGTCGAGCTGTCGTGCATCCACTGCTCGCGCTGTCCGAGGAAGACCTGGGCGCCCGTCGCCTGCTTGAAGGCGCCTGGTTCGCGCTGACCGACGGGGGCGACCCGGTAGGCCAAGCGTTGGTCGAGGCGCTCGGCGGGCGCGCGGTGACATTGGCGGACGACGCCGACGTGCGCGCGCTGCACCACGCCGCGTGTTGCGTGGCTGCCAACCACCTCACCACGGTGCTGGGTCAGGTCGAGAAGCTGGCGGACGCGGCCGGCGTTCCGTTCGAGGCCTACTTGACCTTGGCCCGCGGCGCGTTGGAAAACGTGGCCGAGCGCGGTGCGGCTCGCGCTCTCACTGGCCCAGTCGCTCGCGGCGACGACGCCACAGTTGACCGCCATCGCGCCGCCATCAGCGCCCGGCTGCCTGAGGAACTGGCGCACTACGACGCGATGGTGGTCGCCACGCAAGAGTTGGCGGCCCGCAAATGATGCAGGTCATCGACACGATCGCCGCCTTTCGCAAGGCGCTCGACGCTGAACGGGCCGCGGGCAAGACCGTCGGCCTGGTGCCGACGATGGGCGCGCTCCACGCCGGTCACGCGTCGTTGATCGACGCGGCGGCCCGCACGAGCGACGTCGTTGCGGTGACCGTATTCGTCAACCCACTCCAGTTCGGGCCCAACGAGGATCTGGCCCGGTACCCGCGCCCGTTCGAACACGACGTCGCCCTCGCCGAGCAACACGGCGCGACCCACATCCTTCATCCGTCGGTCGAAGAGATGTACGGCCCGTCCGGTTCGACCGTGCTCACCACGATCCACGTGGCCGGCATTACCGACACGATGGAGGGCGCGGTGCGCCCCGGCCACTTCGACGGCGTGGCCACCGTGGTCGCCAAATTGTTCAATGCTGCTAGCCCGTGCCGTGCCTTCTTCGGCGAGAAGGACTACCAGCAGCTGCAAGTAGTGCGGCAACTGGCGCACGACCTGTCGTTTCCGATCGAAATCGTCGGCTGCCCGATCGTGCGCGAACCCGACGGCCTCGCCCTATCGAGTCGCAACGTGTACCTGTCGACCGAAGACCGCGCCGCGTCGATCGTGTTGTCGCGCGCGCTCGACGCGGGCGCGGCGATCCTCCGCACCGACATCGAAGGCCTCGACGACGCCCGCAGCGAAGTTGCCCGCATCGTCGCCGGCGAACCCCGAGCGTCGCTCGACTACGCCGAAGCCGTGCTCACCGACACCGAAGTCCGTCTCCTCGTCGCCGCCAAGTTCGGC
>JACCXE010000229.1 GCA_013697265.1 Actinomycetota bacterium
GAGCTCGGCCGAGCGAAGCGAGGCCGAAGGCCTTAGAAGTCTTCCATCCCGCCGCCGGGCATGGCCGGGGCGGACTCTTCGGGCTTGTCGACGATGACGGCCTCGGTGGTGAGGAAGAGCGCCGCGATCGACGCCGCGTTCTGAAGTGCCGACGACGTGACCTTGGTGGCATCGGTGATGCCGGCCTTGATCATGTCTTCGTACTCACCAGTTGCGGCGTTGAGCCCTTCGGTCGCCTTCTTGAGCGAGCGCACTTTCTCGATCACGACGCCGCCTTCGAGGCCGGCGTTTATCGCGATCTGCTTCAGCGGCTCTTCGACGGCCTTGGCCACCAGACGGGCACCGGTGGCTTCGTCGCCCTCGAGCTTCTCGGCGACGTCGAGAATTCGGGCCTGCGAACGCAGCAACGCCACGCCACCGCCGGGCACGACGCCCTCTTCGACCGCAGCCTTGGTGGTGGACACGGCGTCTTCGATGCGGTGCTTCTTTTCCTTGAGTTCGACCTCGGTGGCGGCGCCGACCTTGAGCACGGCAACGCCGCCGCTCAGCTTGGCCAGACGCTCTTGCAGCTTCTCGCGGTCGTAGTCAGAATCGGTGTTGTCGATCTCAGCCTTGATCTGGCTGACGCGACCCTTGACGTCGTTCTTGTCGCCGGCGCCTTCGATGATCGTGGTCTCGTCTTTGGTGATCACAACCTTGCGGGCATGACCCAACAGCGACAGGTCGACGTTTTCGAGCTTGAGGCCGACTTCCTCGGTGACGACCTGGCCGCCGGTGAGGATGGCCATGTCTTGCAGCATCGCCTTGCGGCGCTCGCCGAAGCCGGGGGCCTTGACGGCAGCGGACTTGAACGTGCCCCGGATCTTGTTGACCACGAGGGTGGCCAGCGCTTCGCCTTCGACATCCTCGGCGAGGATGACCAGCGGACGCCCACCCTGCATGACCTTCTCGAGCACGGGCAGCAGGTCGCGCACGGCCGAGATCTTCGAACCCACAAAGAGGATGTAGGGGTCGTCGAGCACCGCTTCCATCCGCTCGGGGTCGGTGACGAAGTAGGGCGAGATGAAGCCCTTGTCGAAGCGCATGCCCTCGACGAACTCCATCTCCATACCGAAGGTCTGGGACTCTTCGACGGTGATCACGCCGTCTTTGCCGACGCGATCGATCGCGTCTGCGATGAGCGCACCGATTTCGGGATCCGCGGCGGAGATGCCGGCGACCTGGGCGATCTGCTCCTTGGACTCGACGTCTTTGGACAGGTCGCGCAGCGACGCGAGCGCAGCTTCGACGGCGGCCTCGATGCCCTTCTTCAGCGACATCGGGTTGGCGCCGGCGGCCACGTTCTTCAGGCCCTCGCGGACCATGGCCCAGGCGAGGACGGTTGCCGTGGTGGTGCCGTCGCCGGCGACGTCGTCGGTCTTCTTGGCGACTTCCTTGACGAGTTCGGCGCCGATCTTCTCGAAGGGGTCTTCGAGCTCGATCTCCTTGGCGATCGACACACCGTCGTTCGTGATCGTGGGGGCCCCCCACTTCTTTTCAAGAACCACATTGCGGCCCTTGGGGCCGAGGGTGACGCGCACGGCGTCAGCGAGCTGGTTCATGCCGCTCTCGAGCGACCGGCGGGCCTGCTCGTCAAAAGCGATCAACTTGGCCATCTGATGGATCCTCCTGCGGGTGGTTACCCGGCGTTAGCACTCTCACTATGCGAGTGCTAAAGACTAAATCGAGTGGCTTACGGACGCAAGCCCACTCCCAAGTACCTTTTCCCGGTGCCTGCGGGTCCGAAGGTCATCGTGGTGATGCCGGCGTACAACGCGGCCCAGACCCTACGCGCCACGTGGGAATCCATTCCCCCGGGTGTGGTCGACGAGGTGCTGCTGGTCGACGACGACAGTTCGGACACCACCCTCGAAGAGGCCCAGCTGCTGCCGATCCGCACGATTGCCCTGCCCCACAACGTCGGCTACGGCGGCAACCAGAAGACGTGTTACCTCGAGGCCCTGCGGTTGGGAGCCGAGGTCGTGGTGATGCTGCACCCCGACGGCCAGTACGACCCGGTGCTGCTGCCCGACCTGATCGCGCCGATCCTGGCCGGCAACGCCGACATGGTGCTCGGCAGCCGCATGATGACTAAGGGTGGCGCCCGCGCCGGCGGCATGCCGCTGTACCGGTTCGCCGCGAACAAGGCCTTGACCCGCATCGAGAACGCCGCGATGGGCACCGACTTCGCCGAACTGCACACCGGCTACCGGGCCTACAGCCGCAAGTTCCTCGAGACGGTGCCCTTCATGCGCAACTCCGACGCGTTCGTCTTCGACACTCAGGTCATCGCCCAGGCCGTGGCGTTCAAACAACGCGTCGTGGAGGTACCCATCCACACCAAGTACTTCCCGGAGGCGTCCTCCACCTCGATGCGGGCCAACATCCGCTACGGCTGGGGCACCCTCGGCGTGATGGGCCGCCTGCTGCTGCACCGCGCCCACCTGCTCCGCAGCCGCCTCTTCGACGACTGACGCCCCAGCCTCCAACCAAGCGTTTCGC
>JACCXE010000238.1 GCA_013697265.1 Actinomycetota bacterium
GCCCACGCCATTTGGGAGGCGTTAATCCAAGCCGGCGTCGAACCCGCGGGCCTCGGCGCCCGCGACACACTGCGACTCGAGGCGGGCCTGCCCCTGCACGGCCACGAATTGGGCGCGGGTATCACGCCGCTGCAGGCTCGCCTCGGTTGGGTCGTCGGATGGGATAAGGCCGACTTCAGAGGCAAAGCGGCCCTGATGGCCGAGAAGGAACGGGGCGTGACCCGCCTGTTGCGAGGAATGATCGTCGACGGGCGTCAGCCGGCGCGGGAAGGTTCGTCAATACACGCCGACGGCCACCAGGTCGGCGTCGTGACCAGCGGCAACTTCTCGCCCACGCTTGGCACCGCGATCGCGCTCGGCCTCATCTCGCCCACCGTCGCGATCGGCGACGCCATCCACTTCGACGTACGCGGCAAGACCCTCGAGGGTTACGTCGCCGACCTGCCCTTCGTGGAGAAGAGGCTCTAAGTGGCTCACTACCTGCCGCACACCGACGCCGAGATCGCGTCGATGCTCGAGTTCACCGGTCTGTCGTCGCTCGACGAATTGTTCGAGTGTGTTCCCGCCGCTCTTCGCCTCGCAGCTGGCCTCGACATCCCCGCCGGACTCAGCGAGTTCGACACCGCAGCCGAGATGGAGCGCCTGGCCAACGCGAACACCGGCGCCGACCTGATCTGTTTCGCGGGCGGCGGGTCCTACGACCACGACGTGCCGTCGGCCGTGCGTCGCCTCGCCGGGCGCACTGAATTCGTCACCGCGTACACGCCGTACCAACCCGAGGTCGCCCAAGGGGTGCTGCAGGCGCTGTTCGAATACCAAACGATGGTGGCGCGGCTTAGCGGCCTCGAGATCGCGAACGCGTCGTTGTACGACGGTGCAACCGCGACCGTCGAAGCCGTGAACCTCGCGGTCGCGGCCACGGGTCGCCAGGGCGTGTGGCTGAGCGACGGCCTCCTGCGCGAATGGGCCGATGTCGTGCGCACGTTCGCCGCCGGTACCGGCCACGAGATCGTGGACATTCGGATGCACGATGGCGTCACCGTCTGGCCCACTGTCGACGGCGAGGCGCCGGGCGCCATCGTGGTGCAGTATCCGAACCGCCTCGGCGTGCTCGACGATATGGAGGCTGCGGCGCGGGCGGCGCGGGAAGCCGGCGCCATGCTCGTGGTTGCTTTCGACCCGGTGTCGGCCGCGGTGTTGAAAAGTCCGGGCGAGTGGGGCGCCGACATCGCGGTTGGGGAAGGCCAACCCTTCGGCACGCCGATGTCGTTTGGTGGCCCGTACCTCGGCCTCTTTGGCGCCAAGCTCGAACACGTCCGCCGCATCCCGGGTCGACTCGTAGGCGAAACCGTTGACAGCATCGGCCGCCGCGCCTTCACAACGACGCTTCGCACCCGGGAACAGGACATCCGGCGCGAGAAGGCCAGTTCGAATGTATGCACAAACCAGACACTCATCGCCGTGACGGCCATGATCCAGATGGCCTGGCTGGGCAAGGCCGGCCTGGTCGAAGTGGCCACCCAGTGCGCGCGTGGCACCCGCTACGCCCGTGAGGCGTTGCTGGCGATCGACGGCATCACGCCGCTGGTTGACGCTCCCGTGCTGCGCGAGTTCGCCGTGGCCGTGCCGGGCGAGCCGAGCGTGGTGATCGAGCGCATGGCCGACGAGGGATTCCTCGCGGGGACCGCAACCGACGACGGCGCCGGACGCGACGGCCTGCTGGTAGCGGTCACCGAGAAGCGCACCAGGGCCCAGATCGACGCCTACGTGTCTGCGATGACGAAAGCAATCCGATGACGCCAATGCGTACCGGCGACCCGGTGGTTAGCGGAGGACAGGCGTCATCGGCGCCGGTGGTCGGCCGCGAGATAGAGCCGACGATCTTCGAGATGTCGGTCGAGGGACGCCGCGCCGGCCCGCTGCGCACCACCGACACGCCGGGCTGGCCACTCGATGAGTTGGTTCCGGACGCGCATCGCCGAGCCGAAGCAGCGTCGCTGCCCGAAGTGTCCGAACGCGACCTCGTAGCCCACACCACGCGCCTCACGCACCGGCAGTACTCGGTTGATTTGGGCGCCTACCCGCTCGGCTCATGCACCATGAAGTACAACCCCAAGCTGTGCGACGAAGCCGCCGGGCTGCGCGGGTTCGCCAATATGCACCCAGCCACGCCCGCGGCGTATACGCAGGGCTGGCTCGAAATGTTCGGCGCCCTGGGCGACACGCTGTGCGCCATCACCGGCATGGCCGCGATCACGCTGGCGCCGCCCGCGGGGGCGTCGGGCGAACTGACCGGATTGCTGCTCATGCGGGCCTATCACGAGGCACAGGGTCGGCAGCGCACGAAGGTCATCATCCCCGACTCGGCCCATGGCACGAACCCGGCGTCGGTGACTCTGGGCGGCTACGACACGATCACGGTGCCGTCCGACAACCGCGGCCTCGTCGATGTGGCCGCACTGCGTGATCGGCTGGACGAAGACGTCGCCGGCATCATGTTGACGAATCCGAACACGCTTGGCCTGTTTGAAGAAGACATCACCGAGATCGCGGCCGCGGTCCACGAAGTGGGCGCGCTGCTCTATTACGACGGCGCAAACCTCAACGCGATTCTCGGCGTCACCCGACCGGGCGACATGGGCTTCGACATCGTCCACATGAACCTGCACAAGACCTTCGCCGTCCCCCACGGC
>JACCXE010000267.1 GCA_013697265.1 Actinomycetota bacterium
CCGCAGGTCACTGCGGAGCCGGCGGTTACCGCGCCGCCCGTTACTGCCCCGCCGACGACGGTCGCCTCGGCGCCGCCGACCACACTTGAAACGACGGTGGACTTGCTACCGACTGATGAGCAGCTGCAAAGCAGCGGCAAAAAGAATCAGCAGCAGCAGCAGAGCAAGGGCGATAGTCGTTGCCGGTCGCATACCAAGAAGCTACAGGCGATCGTTCCCTAATCCACGTGTCGGATGATCACGCTGTCGCCCGGGCGCAGCAACAGCGACTCGGCCGCCGAGGCGCGGTCGGCGGCCAAGCTCACCAGCCCGTAGGCGTCGATGACGATGCCGACCTGGCCCGGCGTAACCGACGCGTAAGCGGCGGCGCGGCGCACGACGCGGGTCTTGTCCTGGAAGGCGAGTTGGACCGGGTCGCCGTATTGCTCGAGTTCCTCGGCATCGACGTTGAGCTGGATGTTGCCGTACTTGTCGACCCAGAGGACTTCGGCGACGAGGGCGCCGTCTTCTTCGCGTGAGATCGGCAACAGGCCGGGCAGCAACGACACGGCGTCGATACGCGCACCCAGCTCCTCGATGTCCACGCCGGTGCACAGGTGAGCGGCCACCGAGCCGAAGATGTCGCGACCGGCGAAGGTGCCGCCCATCGATTCGAGGTGAAACGCCGTGTTCGTGAGAGCGACGCACCGTTCCGCACCGCCGGTCAACGCGACCGCAGCGGCCATCAGGCCGTTGTCGGGGCCAACGAACACACCCTCGCCACCCGCCACTTCCACCGCAACCGCTCGGCGGTCGGTGCCGACGCCCGGATCCACGATCGCGAGCACGACGCCGGAAGCGACGTAGGGCACGGCCCGGGCCAACGAGAGCGAACCGGCGCGGGTGTCGTGAGCGGGAATCTCGTGCGTGAGGTCGATCACCAGGGCGTGGGGCGCCACCCCGCGGATCACGGACTTCACGACTCCGACGAATTCGTCCTGATGGCCGAAGTCACTAAGGAACGAAACCGTGTCGTATTGGCGCCCCATCAGGATTGACCAAGTTCTTTCGAGCGCTCAGTGGCCCGGGCCACGGCGGCGGCGAACGCCTCGCGCAGGCCCCATTCGTCGAGCACGGCCAAACCGGCAACGGTGGTGCCGTTGGGCGACGACACCGCGGCGCGCAAGTGCTCCGGAGGCTCACCGGTTTCGGCCAGCATCCGACCGGCGCCCATGACTGTTTGGATCGCCAGCTTTGTCGCTACGTCGCCGGGCAAACCGACCGAGACCCCCGCGGCGATCATCGCTTCGGCCACGAGAAACACGTACGCCGGCCCCGAGCCGGACAAACCGGTTACCGCGTCGAGTTGTGCTTCGGGCACTCGCACCACGATGCCGACGGCCGACAAGATCGACTCGGCCCATGCGATGTCGTCGTCGCTTGCGGCGACGCCGCCGGCGATGGCGGATGCGCCGGCGCCGACGAGCGCGGGCGTGTTCGGCATAGCCCGCACCACCGGCGTTCCCGCGGGCATGGCCCCTTCGATGGTGGCCGTCGGCACGCCCGCTGCGATCGACAGCACCCGACCGCAACCGGCCGCGGCCAACGCTGCGCTCGCTTCGGCGACGTAAGCCGGCTTCACCGCCACGATCGCGCCGTCCGCCGCCACTGGCCCGTCACCGGTGTGCAGGCCCGCGTACTTCGCTTCTAGCTCGGCCCGGCGTTCGGCTACCGGCTCGGACACGGCGATCTCGTCCGCCGTCGCCCACCCGGCGGCCAGCAACCCGGCGAGCAGCGCTTCACCCATCTTGCCGCCGCCGGCAATCACCAACTTCACGTCGCGAACTCTAGGGAAGGTAACGACGCGGGTTTTGCGGGCGCCCGTTGGTGCGCGTTTCGAAATGCAAGTGGTTACCGGTGGAGCGGCCGGTCGAACCGACGTAGCCGATCACTTCGCCTTGGCCCGCGCTCTGGCCCCGCCGCGCCGCGATGCGGCTCTGGTGACCGTAAAGGGTGCTCAGCCCCCCGCCGTGGTCGATGATCACGACGTTGCCGTAGCCGCTCATCTGGCCCGAGAACACAACCGTCCCCGCCTTGGCCGCGCGGATGATCGTGCCCTTGGAC
>JACCXE010000283.1 GCA_013697265.1 Actinomycetota bacterium
GAGGCGGCGCAGCGCCGGTTCGTGCTCCTCGGCCCACGTGGCCCGAAAGCGGTCGGCGGCCTGGCCGGTCCATTCAGTCGCCGCGATTTGATTGGCCAGCGCGGCCCGCAGTTGCTCGAGCGCGGCGCGCTGTTGGGCCACCGCGGCCTCGAGCCGCGTCAAGGATGCGAGCTCCGCGCCGATAACCGCCATGCCGGCACGGTAGGCAGCGTGACCGGGCCCGGTCCATGGCGCGAACGCGCCAGGCAGACTTGGCACCGTGGAGGACAGGGTCGAGCTGGTGATCACCTATGCCGACGGTCGGCGCGAGACCGTGGCGTTGCCTCCGGGCGCCGCCGTCGAGGTGCGCACGAGCGGAGCCGAGGCAGACGGCGCCGCGCTGTGGGCGACGCTGACCAAGGCCGAATCGGGGGTGCTCACCGAGTTGGCCCACCGCCCCGACACCCGCTCGCGGCTGGCGCCGCGGCTCGGTATCACCACGTCGACGCTGGATAACCACTTGTCCGGGATCAAACGGAAGCTGCTGGAACACCTCGAAACCGCTGGTCAGGGGCCACATGACGGGTATCTCTCCACCGAAATGGTGATCGGCTGGGCGAGTCGACACATTCGAGATCAGAAAAGTTGACAAGCTAGCTATCAAGTTTGTATAGTGGTCGGCCTGACGTAGGCCCAAACTGGGCATACAGAGATCTGAACCAGCAAGCGAGGAGCAACACATGCCCAAGGCCGTCGGAATCGACCTCGGTACAACCAACAGCGTGGTCAGCGTTCTGGAAGCAGGCGAACCTACTGTTATCCCCAACGCCGAGGGCGCCCGCACCACCCCATCTGTTGTCGGCTTCAGCAAGAGCGGCGAGGTGCTTGTAGGCGAAGTCGCCAAGCGCCAAGCCATCACCAACCCCGACCGCACGATTCGTTCGGTCAAGCGCCACATGGGCACGGGGTGGACCGTCGATATCGACGGCAAGGCGTATACGCCACAAGAGATCAGCGCCCGCATCCTCCAGAAGTTGAAGCGCGACGCCGAGGCCTATCTGGGTGACACGGTCACCCAGGCCGTCATCACCGTTCCCGCGTACTTCGACGACGCTCAGCGCACCGCCACCAAAGAGGCAGGCCAGATCGCGGGCCTCGAGGTGCTGCGCATCATCAACGAGCCCACCGCCGCGGCGCTCGCGTACGGCCTCGACAAGGAGGGCGGTGAAGACCACACCGTCTTGGTATTCGACCTCGGCGGTGGGACGTTCGACGTGTCCGTGCTCGAGATCGGCGACGGTGTGTTCGAGGTCAAGTCGACCCACGGCGACACCAAGCTCGGCGGCGACGACTGGGACCAGCGGGTCATGGACTGGCTGGTGTCCGAGTTCAAGAACACCGAGGGCGTCGACCTGTCCATCGACAAGATGGCCGTGCAACGCTTGAAGGAAGCTGGCGAGAAGGCCAAGATCGAGCTGAGCTCGGTGCAAGAGACCACCGTGAACCTGCCGTTCATCACGGCCACGAGCGACGGCCCGAAGCACCTCGACCTCAAGCTCACGCGCGCCAAGTTCCAAGAACTCACGGCCGACCTCGTCGACCGCTGCAAGGCGCCGTTCGAGCAGGCGATCAAAGACGCGGGCCTGACGGTCGGCCAGATCGACCACGTCGTTCTCGTCGGTGGGTCGACGCGTATGCCCGCGGTGCAAGAACTCGTGCAAAAGATGACGGGTAGCGAGCCGCACAAGGGCGTCAATCCCGACGAGGTCGTGGCCATCGGCGCGGCGGTGCAAGCCGGCGTGTTGAAGGGCGACGTCAAAGACGTGCTGCTCCTCGACGTCACGCCACTGTCTCTTGGTATCGAAACCAAGGGCGGCATCATGACCAAGCTGATCGAGCGCAACACCACCATCCCTACCCGTCGCACCGAGGTGTTCACCACCGCGGAAGACATGCAGCCTTCGGTCGAGATCCACGTGATCCAGGGCGAACGCGAGATGGCCAGCTACAACAAGACGCTCGGCAAGTTCCAGCTCGTCGACTTGCCGCCTGCGCCCCGCGGCGTGCCCCAGATCGAGGTCACGTTCGACATCGACGCCAACGGCATCGTGCATGTGTCCGCGAAGGACCGCGCCACCAACAAGGAACAGTCGATGACCATCACCGGCCAGTCGTCGCTGAACAAAGACGACATCGCGCAGATGGTCAAAGACGCCGAAGCCCACGCCGAGGAAGACAAGCGTCGCCGCGACGAGGCCGAAGTGCGCAACAACGCCGATTCGCTCGTCTACCAAACCGAGAAGATGCTGGCCGAGAACGGTGACAAGGTCAGTGGCGAAGAGAAAGAAACGATCGACGCCAACCTCGTGTCGTTGAAGGACGCGCTCGCCGGCAACGACCTCGACGCGATCAAAGGCGCGACCGAAAAGTTGGTCACGTCGTCGCAGTCCTTCGCGCAAAAGCTCTACGAGAACGCGTCGGCCCAACAGCCGGGTGACAACGGCGCGACCCAGCAACCGGCCGACGGTGCGAACGACGACGACGTCATCGACGCAGAAATCGTTGATGAGTAATCCGGACGACGCGTTCGATGACGTGAATCCCGACGAGATCGACGGCCAGGAACCGGTCGTCGATCTCGACGCGGAGTTGCAGGCGATCCTCGAGGAGCAGCCCGTCGACGTTGCGCCCGAAGAGGCCGATCCCCTGGTCGCGCTCACCGAAGAGCGCGACGCATACCTCGACTCGCTTCGCCGCGTGCAGGCCGACTTCGAGAACTACCGCAAACGCGTCCAGCGTGAGATGAGCGAAGCGCGAGACGCCGGTGCAGCCACCCTGGCCGGAAAGCTGATCGATGTTCTCGACACCGTCGACCTGGCCCTGGCGCACGATCCTTCCGACTCGGTGGCCCAAATTGCCACTGCGCTCGTCGATGCCCTGGGCAAAGAAGGATTGGAACGCGTCGACGCGTTCGGCGCCGCCTTCGACCCCGAGCTTCACGACGCCGTGCTCCACGAGGAAGGCGACGGTGCCGCCGAGGTGATCGAGGTCTTGCGCAGCGGTTGGAAGTGGAACGGGCGCGTCTTGCGGCCCGCGATGGTCAAGGTGAAAGGCTCGTAGGCAGATCGATTGGCGCCCCGTCAAGACTGGTTAGAGAAGGACTTCTACAAAGTCCTCGGTGTGTCAGACACCGCGACGGACAAAGAGATCACGCGCGCCTATCGCAAGCTGGCCAAAGAGAATCACCCCGACGCCAAGCCAGGTGACGCCGCAGCTGAAGCCCGATTCAAAGACATCTCTGCGGCCCACGATGTGTTGGGCGACGCCGACAAACGCAAGGAATACGACGAGATCCGCCGGCTCGGCCCGGTGGGCGGGATGTTCGGCGGCGGTGGCAGCGGCGGGTTCAACCCGGGCGGGTTCAACGGTAACTTCCGCGTCGACGACCTCGGCGACCTCCTCGGCAATCTGTTCAACCGCGGCGCCCGAGGTCGCGGCGGCGGTGCCAGCGCCGGACCGCAACGCGGTGCCGATCTCGCCGCCGAGCTGCACCTGTCGTTCATCGACGCGGCGCAGGGCATCACCACACAGGTGCATGTCAACAGCGACGTGGCGTGTTCCGTGTGCAACGGCAGCGGCGCCGCCCCGGGCACCTCGCCCGTGATCTGTCCGACCTGTAGCGGGCGCGGCGTGGTGTCAGATAACCAGGGCATGTTCAGTTTCAGTCAGGCCTGCGCGGACTGTGGCGGCCACGGCATGAGAATCGAGACGCCGTGCAGCGACTGCCGCGGGTCCGGCGTCGAGCACCGTCCCCGGCAGGTGAAAGTGAAGATTCCCGCGGGAGTGACCGAAGGCCAGCGCATCCGGCTCAAGACCCGCGGCGCCGCCGGACGCAACGGGGGCCCCGCGGGCGACCTTTACGTAACGGTGCGGGTCGGCTCACATCCGTTGTTCGGCCGTGCCGATCGGAACCTGACACTGACCGTGCCAGTCACATATTCGGAGGCAGTGTTGGGTACGACGGTCAAGGTGCCGACGCTTGCCGAGCCTGTAACCGTGCGCATTCCGCCCGGCACCGCCAGCGGCGCTGTGCTGCGCGTACGCGGTCGCGGCGTGCCGGTCGAGAAGAACCCCGGTGACCTGCTCGTCACGGTTCAGGTGTCCGTGCCCCATGACTTATCCGTCGAAGCCACGGCCGCGGTGGAACAGCTAGCCGCTGCCGAGCCCGATGCGGGTGCCGATTTGCGGGCCCATTTGGGCGTTTAAGGGAGGGAATTACATGTTCGGAGAAACCGACGGCGACCGGTCCACGCGGGCTGTCTATGTCATTTCTGTTGCCGCCGAGTTGGCGGGTGTGCACCCGCAGACGTTGCGCATCTACGAACGCCGGGGCCTCGTAGGCCCGGCCCGAACCGGAGGCGGGTCGCGCCGCTACAGCGATCAAGACATCGCGCTGTTGCGTCGCATCCAGGAGCTCACATCCGACGGTCATAACCTCGAAGGCGTGCGACGGATCTTGCAGTTGGAGACCGAAAACCAGCTGCTGCGCGAGGAACTCGCCCGTCTCCAGCAGCAGTACCGGCGCGACTTGGTGCCGTTCAACCAGCCCGCGGCCCCCTGGCAACGAGGTACCGGCAAGTAGTTCGCCGCCCTCAGGCCCCGGTGGCCGGACCGCTCCAACTTCCTGCCGCGCAACCGTTGTCAACGTGCGCCTTTTAGCGATATCGAAACGGTTACGCGGCATCAGTCCTGTCGCCGTGGCTGGCGGCGGGCGGTTGCGAGCAAACGGACGAGTCTCCGACCGGTTGACGCGGGGTTCCAGCGGACTTCGGTCCAGCTGAAACGACCGCACAGCCAGCCCGTGACAATCGCAACCTCCGTCTGGCGGTTGGCGTCGTAGACCGGCTGATCCTTGTGGTGCTCTCCGTCCAACTCCGTGAAGGCGCCTTCATCAGGCCAGGTGAGATCGACTCGGGCCACGAACTGGTCGTGCTCGTTTCGGATCACATGTTGGCGCGTCGGCTCCGGCACACCCGGCGTTCGTCGAGCGAGTTGCACAGTCAACGTCTCGAGCAGGCTTTCGGTTGGCGGCGCGTTTGGGGGCCGCAGCGACAGCATCTTGCGCATTAACGGTGCTCCTGCGGTGCGGCTGGCGGAAAGCACCGGCAAGAGCGATAACTCCTCGTCGATCTTGAACAAACCCTTGTGCAGCGCCGACTCGTTTGCCTGCTCCCAGACGAGCGGGTCCACGAGCGCTGCCAGGTCAATCATGGTTTGCAGCCCGTTGGTGCACCAAATGCCGTCGATGAGCACCGGCTCGGGCGAAACCGGCGCCGTGCGCCGACGCGGAATGCCCGACTCTGGAATCGCGATCCCGTCTAGGCCGTGCATTTTCGCCGCGACGAGGCCGCCCACCGGCCGTTCGCTGGCGAGGCCGTGGGCGAGGGCGAGTTCAAACGGCGTCGGTGGTTGCGCCCCCTCGCCGTAAACGCTTCGGATGAGGCGTGTCCACCAACCTTTTTTCTCGCCCCACCGCAACTCCATCTCGGTCCGGCCTGTCGCCAGGAACTGCTGGGTGGTGAACAGTTTGCGATGCATCAGGCGACCCCACGGGAACTCGTGCCGCGTAGCCGTTGTGGATGATCCGAGACAAGGCGGACCGCAACGGTTGCGCGGCAGGAATGAGGGGAGGAGTGGGTGACGCGGGCTAACGCGTCGCAGCGCAACGGAAACTTATGGGGACGGTGTGGCAGGGGTATGAGTCGGCGTGGCAATCGCGTCCGATGACGGCCTGCTGGATAATCGATATGAAGTAGGTCCGTTATTGGGCCGAGGCGGCATGGGCGAGGTGCGAAAGGCCCACGACCGGCGGCTTTCGCGCGACGTTGCCGTCAAGTTCTTGCGCCCCGATCTGGCCGCCCACCCCCAAGTACGCGAGCGGTTCGCGAATGAAGCTCGCAACGCGGCGCGGCTCACCCATCCCAATGTGGTGTTGGTGTTCGACTCGGGCGAAGCAAAGGGCATCCCCTACCTCGTGATGGAGTGCCTGCCTGGGCGCTCGCTGCACGACGAGATGCAGCAGG
>JACCXE010000479.1 GCA_013697265.1 Actinomycetota bacterium
GGGATGGATGGCGGCTGCCGCATCGATCGCAGCGCTGCTCGAACCCCTCGTGGAACTGTTGGCGCGCTTCATGCGCCGGGGGGTCGCCGTGTTGATCACGATGCTGCTGGTCTTCGGCACTGTCGGCGGCATCGCGTTCCTGACCGTGAACGACGTGGTGCACGAGTTGGGTGTACTTCGGGAGTCGGCGCCGAAACGGGCCCGCCAATTGGAGCGATCGGAACGCTTCGGGTCGACGGCGCGCAGCTTCAAGCTCGAACAGAAGACGCGCGCGCTGGTGAAGGACATCCCCAACCGACTGCGCGGTGGCTCGAACGCCGACGCGCTGCGCGCGGCCGGCACCCGCGGCGTCGCCTACTTGGCCACCACGGTGCTGACGGTGTTCCTGATTGTTAATGGTCGCAAGCTCCTGATCGCGGCTGTCGAACAGATCTCGGACGAGAAGCGTCGCGAGACCATCCGCGGCGCCTTGCGTGACGGTGGACGCCGCGGCGTGCAGTACACGATCGGCTCGATGGGAATGGCTGCGCTTGCCGGGCTGCTCGTAGCGGCCACAGCGCGGGTTGTTGACGTGCCTGGCGCCGCCCCGCTGGCGCTGTGGGCTGCCTTGTGGGACGTCGTGCCCATGCTGGGAGCGGTGATCGGCGCCTTGCCCGTGGCAATTCTTGCCGCGGCGTCCTCGCCGGCGGCCGGTGTGGCGGTGCTACTGGTCTTTCTGGCTTATGAGGTCTTCGAGGCGATGGTTCTGCAACGCCGGCTCGAGCGCGGCAGCGTGCACGTCGGGCCGTTTCTCACTCTCGTAGTAGCCAGCGTCGGCCTCGAGCTGTATGGCATCGGCGGCGCGTTTTTCGCGCTCTTCGCCACCAGCGTGGTCGTCGGCATCTTTGAGGTGTGGCGCGAGGAGACCACGGAAACCGCGGACTAGCCCTGCGGCGCGGCGCCGGCCCGGATCGCACGCAGGTCGGCCAGGTCGCTGCTGTCGAAGTCGACCGGCGGCGGTCCGCCGAAGAGTTGGGCAACGAGATCGGACTCGACCGCGTAATACATCACCGAGCCGCGATTAGTGGAGTGCCCCGGGTGCTCCGCGTCGTCACGGTTCGTTTCGAGGTACAAGTCGACGAGGCCGAGGACGTGACCGAGTTCGTGGGTGACGACGGCGCGCTCGATGCGGGCCGCGCTTACAAACGGAGACGTGGCCGACGCAATCTCGTCGGGGAACACCGCGAGCGTGTCGGCCCGCACCGCGACGCCGAGGACGCCGTCGTCTGCGAAGCGCCCGGATAGATAGAACAGATGCAGCACGGCCACGTCCGCTCCATCAGCCTCCCCCTGTGTGTCGGCAAGACGCCGGATCGCGTCGGCGTCGTGGGTTTGCGCGCTGTCGCTCAACGAGGTCGGGCCGTGGATGGCGACGGGCTTTCCTGATTGGGCCCGCATGAGTTCGGCGGTGCGGCCGATCGTGTCGCCGTCGGCGGATGCCCCGGGCTGGACCCGGACGTCGAGCACCAGCGTGTGGGCTGCGCCCGGAGCGAGCAACACCCCGGCGAACTGGCCGGGGGCGCGCACAGCGGTGCGCCTGATCGTCGGGTTGGGTGCCGACGTTGCGTCGCTGCCTCGCGCCGTGGTCGGCGCCTGCGCCCGCTTGCCGGTTGTTCCGGGTGCGCTCGGCCCGCTTGTGCCCCGTGTCCCAGTAGCAGGCGCGGCTGTCGTGGTGGTCGTCGAGGCGCTCGGCCGGCCGTCTCCGTCGCTGGTATCGGGGCGTCCGCCACCGGGTCCGCAGGCCGCGCCTAACAGGCTCAGCGCGGCCGCGACCCGCCAGGCGACGCCGGTTAGTGGTGTGGCCATTCGGGGTCGAGTTGAGCCAGGAACTGCGCGCAGCGCTCGGCCTCGTCAACTTCGCCGATTGCGGCGGCCTGGACCCCGAGCCCGTCGAGACAGCGCAAGAAGGCCCGGTTGGTTGTATGGATGCCGCGCACGAAGCCTGATCCCCTCCAGCCCGCAGCGCGTAGCGCGTCGAGACCCCGGTGGTACCCGACGCGGAAGAACGCGTAACGCGACATCTGGTCGGTTGCCATCTCGCCCAGCGTGGCCCAGCCGACCAGCGAACGGGGATGTGCTGCGACGAGCGCCGCCGCGTCCTCGTAGGTTTTGGGCGGGGTGGTCGCGACCGTTGCGTCGAGCACGTCGGCAGGCAGGACCGTCTCGGGCAGGCCGGTGGTCAGGTTGACGGGGCGATCGCTCACGAATAGATGGTTACTCGACGCGAAGCAGTGCGTGATCGCGCTTGCCCTTGCGCAGCACGAGGAACCGGCCGTGGATGAGACTCTCCGCGCCAACGGTGGCATCGCGGGTCAGCTTGCGATTGTTGACGTAGACGCCACCCTGATCGAGCGCCCGCCGGCCTTCGCCCTTGGACTTGACCAAGCCCGCTTGTTCGAGCGCGCTGATGACGTCGAAGCCCTGTTCGAAGTCGGCGCGCGTGTGGTGGACGTGGGGCGCGTCGGCAAAGGCGTCGAGCAGGACGCGCTCGTCGAGCGAGGCGATGTCTTCGGTAAAGAGCACTTCCGCGGCGCGCATCGCACCGGCCGTCGCCTCCAGTCCGTGTACCAAGGTGGTGAGGTGTTCGGCCAGTGCCCGCTGGGCTTCGCGATGTTCCGGGTGTTCCTGCGTGGCCTGCTCGAGCTGTTCGATGTCGTCGCGGGTGAGGAACGTGAAGAGCCGAAGAAACATCCCGGCGTCGCGGTCGTCCACGTTGCGCCAGTACTGGAAGAACGCGTACGGCCTTGTCTTGTTTGCGTCGAGCCAGATCTGCTCGCCGGCCGCCGACTTGCCGAACTTCGCTCCCGAGGGCGACGTCACCAGCGGCGAAGTGAGGCCATAGGCGACGCCGCTGCGCAGACGGCGGATCAGGTCGATGCCTTCGATGATGTTGCCCCACTGGTCCGAGCCACCGACTTGCAACGTGCAGCCCTCGGCGTCGTAGAGGTGCAGGTAGTCGTAAGCCTGCAAAAGCATGTAGCTGAACTCGGTGTAGGAGATTCCCTGATCGCGGCCCTCAAGTCGAGTCCGCACCGAGTCCTTGCGGATCATCTCGTTCACCGAGAAGTGCTTGCCGATGTCGCGCAAGAAGTCGGTGACACGCAGGTCCCGCAGCCAGTTCGCGTTGTCGACCAACTTGATGGAACCCAGGCCTTCGTCGGGGCCGTCGAAGAAACCTTCGATCTGGGCCCGGATCGCCGCGCTGTTGCGCTCGAGGGTGCCGTCGTCGAGCAATGCGCGCTCCGAATCGCGCCCGCTCGGGTCGCCGACGAGCCCGGTTCCGCCGCCGACCAACCCGACCACGCGATGGCCCGCCATCTGCAGCCGACGCATGGTGGTGAGTTGAAGCAAGCTGCCGATGTGGAGACTGTCGGCGGTCGGATCAAACCCGATGTAGACGGTGAGAAAATCGTTGTCGAGCTTCTCGTGCAGATCCGGCGAGGTGGTCTGGTGGACCAGGCCGCGCCAGTTCAAGTCGTCCCACAAACTTGGCCGCGCCATGCCGCGCAGCATCGCACGCGACGATGCAGGACGTGAACCCGATTGGCGCCGCCTGGGCCCTGGACGGCCCGCTCGACGTCGTCACCAACACCGCGTTGACCCGCACCGCCCGGGCCGATCCCACGGGCTTTCTCCGCGACGGCCGGGTCTGGCGGGCGAGCCGACACCCGAGCGGGCCCGCGACGCTGTCGTTTTGGACGACCGGCTCGGTGTTACGGGCCGAGGCCTGGGGGCCGGGCGCCGAGGAGGCGCTGGTTGCGGTGCCCGCCCTCACCGGGTTGACCGATGATCCGTCCGGGTTCGAGCCGTCGGGCCACTGGCTGGTGCACGATGTCGCTCGCGCCCGCCCTGGGGTGCGGCTCAGCGCCACCGGCTCAATTTTCGACGCGGCGGTGCGCGCGATCCTCGGGCAGAAGGTCACGGGCCTCCAAGCCAAGCGGTCGTTTCAGGCCTTGGCGCGGCGCTGCGACGATCGCGCGCCGTTGCCTGTCGTCAGCCGCCGTCCCTTGTTCCTTCCCCCGCCACCCGACGAGACGTTGCGAGCCCTCGCCGGTCACGGCGCCACGACGCTTGGCATCGATGCCACCCGCGCGGCTGTATTGCGCGAGGTGGCAAACGTGGCCGACCACGTCGACGCCCTGACGCGGGGCTCGGCCCAGGACGCTCGCGCCGCGTTAGAGCGAATTCCCGGTCTCGGCCCGTGGACGTCCAACGAGATCACGGTGGTGGCCATGGCCGACGCCGACGCGGTGTCTGTCGGCGACTACCACCTGAAGAACATCGTGTCTTTCGCCCTGGCCGACGAGCCGCGCGGCACCGACGAGCGCATGGTGGAACTGCTCGAGGTGTTCCGGCCCCATCGAGCCCGGGCGGTGCGGCTCATCGAAGTGTCGGGAGTGCGTCCACCCCGTTACGGCCCCCGCATGGACGTGCCCGCGCATGTCCCAGTTCCGCGCCCTTAAAGGTCGAGGACCATCACGTGATGCGGGAGGCCGGTTGCCTCGGTGGTGAAGCCGTCGCCTTCGGTGACGAAGCCGAGCTTCTCGTAGAAGGCCGCCGCCGAGTCGCGAGCGTTGCACCAGAGAACTGACGCGCCCTCGTTGCGAAGGCGTTCGACAGCAGCGGCGACGATTTGCGCGCCGATACCCTTGCCTTGTTGGGCGTGTGCAATGGCCATCCCGCGCAATTGCCAGGCGACCGAACCCTCGCGGTATCGCGTCGGGGTGGGGCTGAAGCTCGCGATTCCGACGAGTTCGTGGTCGAACGCGCCGAGATGGAACGCGTCGAGGTTTTCGTCCTGTGGAAACGCAACGTCGGCGGTCATGTCGCCGGAGCGAAGGACGAGGCGGCGTAGCGAATAGGTCGCGCCCGCGGAGATCGCTCTAAGAGCCGTCATTGCAGATCACTACCCTAAACACGCTTTGTCGCCTTCGGCACCCGGTTACCCTCGCCCGGCATGTACCCCGGAGCCATCGCCCAGATCACGCCGGACAAACCCGCTTATGTCATGGCGAACACTGGCCAGGTCGTGACCTACAAGGAGCTCGACGAAGCGTCGAACCGGCTGGCTCACGTGTTGGCAGAAGCCGGGCTCGTAGAGGGCGACTCGATCGCGCTCATGCTTGAGAACCACCCGCGTTTCTTCGAAGTCGTGTGGGCTGCGCAGCGGGCCGGGCTCTACTACACGGCGATCTCGTCTCGGCTGACGCCAGAGGAAGCCGAATACATCGTGAACGACTGCGGCGCCCAGGCCTACATCACGAGTCACTACTTGGCGGCAACCGCGAGCGGCCTCGTCGGCACAATGCCGAAGGTCAAGGTCGCGCTGATGATCGACGGCGTCGTCGACGGCTACGAGTCCTACGAAGAAGTCACGGCGATGCAAGCAACCACGCCGATCGCCAACGAACGCGAAGGCGCCGACATGCTTTATAGCTCGGGCACGACGGGCCGGCCCAAAGGCGTGAAGGTGCCGCTGCCGAACACACCCGCCGGCCAGCCGAGTGCGGTGCAACTCCTCGGCCAGATGCTCTACGGATTCAGCTCGGACATGGTCTATCTGTCCCCCGCTCCGCTTTATCACGCGGCGCCGCTGCGCTTCACGATGGCGGTGCAGCGCACCGGCGGCACGGTGATCGTGATGGAGCACTTCGATCCGGCCGAGTTCATCAAGCTCGTCGAGAAGCACAGGGTCACGCATACACAAGTAGTGCCGACGATGTTCGTGCGCATGCTGAAGCTCGACCCGTCCGAACGCGAGGCCGACGTGACGTCCCTGCAAGCGTGCATCCACGCGGCAGCGCCGTGCCCGGTGGACACCAAGCGTTCGATGATCGCATGGTGGGGGCCCATCATCTTCGAGTACTACGCCGGCACCGAGGGCAACGGGTTTGTCGCCTGCAACTCCGAAGAGTGGCTGGCCCATCCCGGCTCCGTCGGCAAGGCCCTCACCGGGATCGTGCACATCGTCGACGACGAGAGCGGTAACGAGGTGCCGATCGGCGAGACGGGCACCGTTTACTTCGAGGGCGGCGCGAAGTTCGAGTACCACAACGACCCCGAGAAGACGCAGGGCTCGCGGCTGGGCAACGGGTGGAGCACGCTGGGCGACATCGGCCGTCTCGACGAAGACGGATTCCTTTATCTAACCGACCGCAAGGCGTACATGATCATCAGCGGCGGCGTGAACATCTACCCGCAGGAAGCCGAGAACCTCCTCGTGACCCACCCTAAAGTGATGGACGTCGCCGTGTTCGGCGTGCCCAACGCCGACTTCGGCGAAGAGGTCAAGGCGGTCGTGCAGCCTGTGCACTGGCACGAGTCCGGGTCCGGGTTGGAGCGTGAGTTGATCGCGTTCTGCAAGGAGCACCTGGCCGGCATCAAGTGCCCGCGCTCAATTGACTTTGAGGCCGAGCTGCCCCGTCACCCAACCGGAAAGCTCTACAAGCGCCTGTTGCGCGATCGCTACTGGGAGGCGGCGGCGAAGTAACCCGGCCATGATCCCCCTGCAAGAGCGCTCCGCACCCAACGGGATGGTCGCCGCGGTCGACCACGTCGCGGCTGAGGCCGGCCTGGCGATGTTACGAGCGGGAGGAACGGCGGCCGACGCCGCGGTTGCAACCTCGGCGGTGCTCGCGGTTACCTCGCAGCACCTGTGCGGGATGGGCGGCGATCTGTTCGCCGTGGTGTCGGAC
>JACCXE010000480.1 GCA_013697265.1 Actinomycetota bacterium
AGCCCTGTGAGCACCGTCAGCATCGCGACGGTGATGATGATCATGTTTAAGGTCGGCGCACCGGCGACGCGCCGCATCACGAGCTTCTCGATGCCCAGACCGATTATGGCGGCGACGGCCATCGCCAGGAGCAAGGAGAAGAGGAGAGGCAGGCGCGGCGGGTCGGCTTGCCACGACCACCCGGCGAAGGGCACCTGCAAGCGGATGAACGGGTTCCGCAGCTCGCCGACCTGGTCCCATGTCTTGAAGAACACGTAGGCGCCGAACATGCCGATCGCCGCGTGAGCAAAGTTCGGCACCCGCGTCGCCTTGTAAATCATCGTGATGCCGAGGCCGAACACGGCATAGACCGCGCCAGCGGCGAGGCCGATGATGGCCACGTTCACATAGAACTGGACGTCGTCCACGTGACCCCCCTCCTCGTCGCGCCTGGACTTCGGTGTGTGATACTTGCATGGATGCGGCTGTCGATGAAGTCGGGCCTTGATGGGGGCCGAACAGTCAGACGATCTCGAGTAAGGCCCCTGCGGGCGCCGCAGTGGTTCCTGCTGGTGCTGGTCGGTTCAACGCTGCTCCCGCCGTCGTCGGGCCTGGCCGCCACCCCTCCCGCAGCTGGTCCACCCCTGTTCTTCGCCGTTCGGCTTGAGGGCTTCGCCGTGCGGCCATCCGCCACCGTGTCCGCCCGCACCGCCAACCCGGGCTCCGGCTACACGGTCGCCGACATCGCATCGACCGCAGGGCTCGACGGGAGGCGCAGTCTGCAGATGAAGGCGGTCGCGTCGACGAACGACCCCGGTGATCTCGGTGGCGCCGCGTTGTTCGCGGATCCCGACGGCGCCACTGCGTCGTCGACGTTCCCCGGGTACGCCGAGGCGTTCTTCCCCACCTTCGAAGCGGTCGGACAGAGCCAGATCTCCGAGAAATGCGCCGTCAACCGCGAACCCCGCGAGGAACCGGCGTGTCGCGACCAGCCGGGTGCGTACTCCCTTGCCCAGGTCACGCCCGACGGCCTAAAGCCCACCGTCAAAGGGTTCGCCCGCAACGCTGGCACCGGTGAGAGCGGCGACACCGTCAGCCGCGCCGACGTGCAACCGACCCAAGAGGGCGGCGTCGTTGGCGTGCAACTGAACGAAGGTCGAAACCTGGGCGTCGCCGGCACCCCGATCCAGGTCGAGAGCTTCCGGGCCACGTCGACCGTCGTCGCCACCTACGCCGGCGTCACCGGCGCTGGCGAGTGCAGCGCTCGCGTCTCCGTCTTCGGCCAGTCGTTCGAGAGCGATGCCGATTTACAAGCGTTGCTCGGCCCGTTCAGCGACGCGACGGGGGTCACTGTTAGGTACACGCCACCCTCAAAGATCCAAGTAAAGGACACGCTCGGTGGCACCAAGGAGGTGACGTGTACCGGCGCCCGCTTCCAGGTCAGCGGCCTGCCGGGCGGCACGAGCAGCGACGTCATTTTCGGCGCCACGTTCGCAACGGCGACGCCCACCAGTGACAAGGCGATTATCGGCGAGGACGTCCCGCCTGTCGACGACGTGCTGAGAAAGACGATTTCGAGCGGGACCGCAGGTGTCGACGCAACGTCGTCCCCGTTCGTGACGCCGGTGCCTGCCGCTTCGTCCGTCGAGGGGGCGGCGGTCACCAGTGATGGCGGCGGCCAGCAGCAGGTCGCCGCCGGTCCTGGACTGGTGGAGCGTCGTATCGACACAATGCCACTCGCGGTCGGCACGGCGGTCGCCGCCACCATCCTGCCATTGGGTTTGTGGCTGCTGCTCGGCGTGATTGGCTCGCTCGCTCGTGGCCTGCCGAGGCTGAAGCTTCCGCCATTCCGCGATCCGCCTTCCGCCTGAACACGCGCCGCTTGCTCGTTGCTGCGCTCGTCGCAGTGCTGGGCGCCTGCAGTGCCGACGTCGACGTCGCTTCGCAAACGACGACGTCCGCGTCCGCGTCGGCGCGTGACTGGGCCACCCTCGCCGGGAAAGCGTTCCAGCCGCTCGCGTCATCCGCTCAGGAGGTGCCCGGCGCGGTTCGGGCCTGGCTCGACGGCGAGCTGACCGGCGCTGCGCTGCGCGAGAAGCTGAACCCGGCGCTCGCCGACGCCGCCGAGACGGAGTTGCGTGTGCGAGCGCTGCCAGACGCGCCAGCGAAATCTTTCTACCTCGCGTCGGCTGAGTTGCACGTGCAGCAGGTCCGCATCCTGCTGCGGGGAGTCGACATCGCGCACGGCGACGCGCGCGAGCAGGTCGCACTGCTCGGGCTGCGCGTGCGCAAGCTCGGCGACCGCGTCTTCGACCGCGGTCACGCGCTCATCGATCCGTCGTTCGGCGCGGACGCGCCAGACGTGCAGATCAACCTGCCCGAAGAAGTACCGGACTGGGAAAGCGAAGGCCTGGCGCCTGGGCCGCCGTTCGACGACGAGCCCGGGTTAGCGGCCTCTTCGCCTGCGCTGCGCGCCGACACCCGCCCCATGCAGCCTGAAGTCGACTGGCTCCTCGCCGTCGAGGCCGCCGGCGCGCCGAACCGCATCGATTTCGACGGCGACTTCGCCGCCCAGGCACGCGCGTACGTCGCCGCCACCGAGGCGCTGCGCAACGCGCCAGACCCCGACGTTCCCGGCGGCCGCGAGCGCAGCGCGGTCCTTCGCCTCTCGTGGCTCGTCAAGGCGGACGCTGCTCGAGCCGCCCAAGCAGGCTTCGTCGACATCGCTCACAACCTCGACGCCATCAAGATCGCGTCACCCTGATTCGTCCTTTCGTGTCTACGCGGCGCGGGCGAAGCCCCGCAGGAGCGCCGACGTTGAAAACGGGTCCATCGTCGCCGAGCGCGGCGCGTATTTGTGCGGCAATCCTGGGATCAGGCTGCCGGAATCGCGCGTAGCCCTGCCCGATCCGATCTGTTCGAAGACGGCGTCGACCCAGCGGTCGTCGGATCAGGCGACCGGGTCAGGTGCTCGATGCGGCCGTCGGGGTGGCGAGCAAACCGCTGCTGATCGCGTCCATGGTCGGGAGCTTCGGTCGGCCACGCCAACCGCCGAACTGGGTCCCGCTCGGGCTTGACGTTGAAGGAGTTGATGGCGCGCCTCGGTCATTCGACGCCGTACGCGGCGCTGCGTTATCAGCACGCGTCGATCGAGCGCGACGAGGTCGCCGATGACTATTTGGCGGGGCTTCGGCAAAGCACGCGTGGGGTTGCCGTGGGGTTAGAGCGGTAGCTAAAGCGTCTACAACGCTGTGACCAGGGGGTTTGCGTGCCCTCGGCGGGACTCGAACCCGCACTTGGGAGATTTTAAGTCTCCTGCCTCTGCCATTGGGCTACGCGGGCGACACGTCAGCGCCCCAATCCTCGCACTTAGAGGCG
>JACCXE010000293.1 GCA_013697265.1 Actinomycetota bacterium
GAACGGGAGCTTGAACACGTAGAAGCTGACGTCGCGATGGAACAGCGCGTCTTTAACTCCGAACGACGAACCGTGGCGGAACATCAGCCAGTGCTGCCATTGTCCGGCCACACCGAAGCCGGCGATCAGCGAGAAGATGGCGGCGAGGATGGTGCGCAAACGCGCCGCGTTCCCGCCGACGACCTCGCGATAGCGGGCCACGATTTCGTCACCGGGGCCCAACGTACGGAAGGCGGGCGCGAACCGGTCGGCCAAAACCAGGTTGCCCCAAAGCAGAGCAAAGAAGATGAGTCCGAAGACGACGACGAGCATGAGCTGCGAGCCGACGACCGTGCGGAAGACTTGGGTGAGGTCGACCTCGGAGAAAAACAGATAGTCGGTGAAGGTGTGCGCCGCGCCCTGCAACACAAACCACAGGACGAAAAGCCCAGCCAAGATGGGCAGCAGTGCGAGGCGGCCACGCGGGTTACGCCCACGCGGCAAATCGGTCACAGTTGTCACAACCGGAAACCTAGGTCGTCGTCGGCACCACCACACACCGGCATCCGGGGTGGGCCGGCGGATGCAGATGACCGGTGGGGAATGCTGAGCCGGCCGGAACCGACCCGGCGAGGTTGTTGTCGTCGCAGTCGGTGCAGCACGGTTTGGCCGGGTCGCTCGACCACAGCCCCGGCGTGCCCGGCGCAGTGGCCGCATGCGCGCCAACCGCCCACGCGCTCAACAACCAGTCATTGGCCAGGCGAGCCACGCGTTGTGTCTTGGCTTCCCGGTAGGCGGAACTGACGTGATCGCTGGCGGTGATCTGGTCGTCGCCGACCGCTGCGGCCTCGTGCAGACGCTCGTCGAGCTGGCGCCGCAGCGGCAACACCAGTTCCATGGCCAAGTCGTTGGCTACGCGGGCGACAAGTTCTTCGGGGACGTCGATCGGCGTGCCCGTGGCCGCAGCGCCCGCGCGTGCAGCGTCGGCCAAGGCGGGTTCCGTGATCGCCATGTACGACGCTAGGTGTTCGGACTCGGCGCCCAATGCGGAGTCGGCGTTTACCGATCCTCGCACCGAACGCAAACGATCGAGCACGAGGTTTTGTTCGTCCTGTAGCGCTCGCTTAATGCGACGGGTGAGGTGTTCGCTCAATCCCGAACACGTCTCGTCGCGTGCGCTCACCCGCTCGGTTAACGGATCGTGCTCGGGTGCCGGTTTTTCTTTCTGCTTCCTGGGTTTCGCGTCTTGAAGCGTTTCCTTGGCTGCCGCGACGGACTCGGCCCGTTCGGTGCGAAGCCGTTCGAATAGCCCGTGGGCTGCCGACGCGTTCGACGGCTCAGGTTCGGCGGGTTCGTGTGCAGGTTCAGGTTCGACGACGGCGACGGACTCGGCCACCGGCTGCTCGGGCTCGGCCACCGGCTGCTCGGGCTCGGGCGCGTCGACCAACGGTGTCGACGCCAGCGAGTCGGCCCGCAGTGGATCAATCGCCGCGTTCATCCGTCGGCCTACTTCTTCGGCCGCGGCCTTCGCCTGCCCGTCGGCCACGCCGAGTTCGGCGGTAACCGTGTCGAGCGTCGAGCGCACGACGTCGTAGGCCTGCAACAGCCGTTCACGGCCGGCGCGCAGTTGCTCGATCTGGGTGTTGGCCACGCGACGCCGATGACGCACGTCGCTCAACACTTCGTTGCGTTCGGCCTTGGCCTGCTCGATCGTCGCCTCCGCGGTGGCCTGGGCTTCGGCCACGGTCGCCGCGGCCGCCGCGGTGGATTCCGCGGTTACCCGCGCCGCTTCGTCGATGGCCGTGCGCAAGATCTCGGCCGCCTCGGCGTCGGCGGCCGAGCGGCGGACCTCGAGGATGTTCGCGGCCTCGTTCGTCAACCGCTGCGAGTCGTCGCGGGCTTGTTGCACGACGCGCTCGACGTGTTCCTCGGCCCGGCCCCGAATGTCTGCCGCGGCCTCGTGCGCGCTGCGCAAGATCCGAGCCGTCTCTTCACCCAGCGCGCCAGCCAGTTTGCTGTCGTCGAGCACCGGGTTTTCGGCCCGGTCCTCCGCGTCGCTCAGGCGTCGGGTCAGGTCGTCGGTCTGGGCCTGGAGGTTCCGGACGTGGTAGGCCACGCGGCGTAAGTAATCGCGGACCTGCGTCGTGTCGAACCCGCGCAGCGTCAAGCGAAAGCCGATGTGTTCAATTGCTTCCGAGGTTAAAAGCGCGCGGATCTCGGGCCGCTGGTCGGCCATGCCGACGAGATTACGGCGGCGCGAGGGCCTCGCCGCGGCAATCGCTCGCTAGCCGAGCAAACCGCTGAGAATGCTGCTGACGCCTTTCACCACAGGACCGAGCGGATCGGCCACAACCGGCGCCGAGTCCTGCACCGGTGCCGTGGGCGGGGTGACAACCTCTTTTTGGGTCGTGGGCGGCGCCGCCGGAGTCACAGGCTTGACCGGAACCTTGTACGGCTGCGGAGGGAGGATCACGGTGTTCGGATCGATCAAGGGTGGGGCCAGGTTGCTCACGATGGGCACGACGGTGGCGTTGATGCTGGGGATTTCAGCCGGGATGGTCTTGATCCCGTGCGCCACGGCGACCAAGCCCCACGAGGCGCCTTCGGCCCGCAGCGCCAGCACGTCACGCAGCGCGGCGTGGCTTAGTTGACCCGCCCGCGCCAGCTCGGCGGCGACGATCGATTCACCCACGGGCAGTTCCGGCGCGAGCACGGTGAGATCGGTCCACTGGTGCACGGCCGACAGCACCTGGTCGCGCACCTCTACCGTTGCGTTCGCGACTTGCAACGTAAGACCACGGCTCCGCGATGACAACGCGGCGTCGAGTTCGAGGGCAACACCCATCAGGCGGCGGTCCCAGCTGTCGGTCGGGTTCAGCGACAGCGGCGTGGTGCTGCCAAGTGTCGAACCGGTGAGGCCGGCGATCACGGCTCGGCGTAACGCCGGCACCGTGAAGGACTGGGCTTTGGTCTCGACCGCGGACGACCCCTTGTACTGGCCCACTTCGAGGCTCAGCGCCTGGTGAACCCGGGCAACACCGCGGACGGTGATCTCCGCGGTCTGCGTGACGAGTTCGAATGGTTTTGTCGCGTTGATGAGCACATCGCCGCGCCTGATGCGTGGCGACGTGCCGTCAAAAGCGATCGTGGTACCCGGCCGGGCGAACAGGCGACCAGCTGCGGTCTGCACGATCGCAATGCCCCGGGTGACGGTTAGTACATCGCCGGACCGCAGCGGCGCGTCCGCCGCCGCGGTCGGCGAAACCCGGTGAACCGTGACCGCGGCGTCACCAGGAACCAACCGGGCTGTGCCCGGGGCCAACGATGTGTCCGGCCGCGTCGTGGCGTAAGCCACGCCCACTCCGAGCGCAGCGCCGACAAAAACAGCGCCCACCCCCACCGTGAACACGCGGCGGTAGGCCCGACGAATCGTCGAAGAATTGTGCTCAGTTGTTGCGGTCACCTTCTCTTTCTCGGCAGGGCCGGCAAAGAGATGAGGATTGTTGTGCCTTTTTTTGGCTCCGAGTCCACGAGTACCGATCCGCCGTG
>JACCXE010000301.1 GCA_013697265.1 Actinomycetota bacterium
GGCCTGGAGGGGGGCGGCACGGTTTCTTGGGGGGCGGGACCGGCCGCGGCCGGTTCGGTCGGCCTTTCGCCCCGAGCCGGTGGGGTTTCGAGGACTGTCACGCCGCTGCTGCCTGCCTCACCTTGTAGGCGGCGATCATCTGGTCGGCGACGGCCGTGCGGATATCGCCGAGCGATCCGACGCGGATGGTGGTGGCCCGGCTGGGCGGGGTGAGCGTGACACTCGTGCCGAGCGGCGTGCCCTGCGGTGCGACCTCAAGGCCGAGTTCCAGGGCGAATTGGGCCTGTTTGTCCGGTTGTTCGTGTAGTTCGACCTTGAAACTCTGCAGGGAGCCGTCGCGGCGCAGGACGGTGACCGCCTTGAAGATGTCGCCGCTGATGGCCAGCGTTTGGAGCAGCTTCTCCCGGTCGTCGCGCGCTTGTTGGCTCAGGCGAAGCGTTCGATTGGCCTTGTCGACCGACACGTTGAATTTGTATTGGACGGCACCGGCCGGTTTGGCGGTATGAGTGATCGATCCCGTGAGCGCGCCGGCCAGCAGGTCGATCATGAGCTGCGGGCTGGCGACAACGGTGTCGCCTGGGCCGACGCGCTCGAGTAGTTCGCGGAATTTCGGCGTGTTCGTTTCGTTCAGCCGCTCAAGGTCGACCCGGATCCACGGCCGCCGCTCACGCCTGGAGGTGGTGGTGCGCCGGGCGTAGAGGGACCGGCCGACGCTGAGGAACACGATCGGTCCCCCCACTTCCGCCGTCATGGCCGAGCGCCGGGCGCCGGCGTCGACCACGAATCCGGCGACCGCAAGGTCGGCGGAGCCGATCCTGCCCGTGCTCGGGCGTTGGCCGGTGATCTTGAGCGGGCGGAAAACGGCGGTGAGAACGCCGGCGACGGGCCGGCCGGCGATGCGCGGCACGCTGTGGCGGATGGCGTCGGCGTCGGCCTGGCGGGTGCCCTGGCTGCATCCCGAGAGCACCGAAGATGTGACCGCCAGAGCAACGCCGGCCGCGGCGAGATGGCGACGGACGCGCCGCGGCGCAGGCACCGTGCGTGACCCCAGCCACGAAAAGCTCACGTTGTCCCCCTCCGACCTCACAACCAGCGGACCATCCTGTCGTTCGCTGCCCGACCTGTCAACCTGTCTTGTCAAGTCTCGCACACGCTGCGAACGCATTGCTGGCGTGCCGGTGGCGCGAGTCTGACCGTGCCGCGGCCCGCCGTGGCCGCGGTCAGGAGTTAGCCAGCGTCAGTCAGCGATGTAGGTGACGCTGTCGACGACGAAGCCACCGCCGGGCCAGGCTTCCACCGTCATCGTTAGTGCCCCGCCTTCGTACGACCAGGCGCAGCCGAACTGGCCACCCTGCGGTTGACATCCCTGGTTCGTGTAGGCGACCGACTTGTCGGTGTAGGGGTGGTCGAACATCTTCGCGATCGCCTGCGGCTTGGCGTAGTTCTCGGCGTCGTTCCTGTTGTTCTTCTTCCAGGCGTTGAACAGTCCGTTCGCCGCGGCCTCAGGTGTTGCCGCGGGGCCCGACGGCGCCTTGGTGGTGACGGTGGTCGCAGCGATCGTTGGTGGCGTGGTCGTGGCGGTCGTGGCGGTCGTGGCGGTCGTGGCGCTGGTGGCGCTGGCGTCGGCGGACGACTTGTCGTCGTCGCCGCAGGCGGCAAAACCCATGCCGAATGCGACTACGGCCAAAAGGGCAGCGATGCGTCGTTGCATGGTCGCTACCGTAGCTACGGCGTCACGTGCGGTCGGGCCGCGGACGAAGGGTGGGGATTCAGTCGGTGCGTTTGTACGCGGAGGTCGCGAAACGAAGCTTTCGTCGGTGGTCGACCTACCGCGCCGCGACTATCGCCGGAATCTTCACCAATTCGATCTTCGGATTCATTCGCGCCTCGGTGCTCGTAGCGGTGGTGCAAGCTCGGCCGGGCGCCGGGGGCCTTTCGGTGCGCGGCTTCGTCACCTTCAGCGTGTTGACCCAGGCGATGATGGCCTACGTCGGCATCTTCGGCGACGGCGACGAGATCAGCGAACGGGTGAAGACGGGCGACATCGTCTGTGATCTGTACCGACCCGCCGACTTTCAGCTGTGGTGGCTATCAGCCGACGTCGGCCGCGGCGCTTTTCAACTTCTCGGTCGGGGCGTACCGATCCTGGTCGTGGGCGCGCTCGTTTACGGGTTGCAGGCGCCGGCCTCGATCGGCGCCATTGTGCTCTTCGCGGTGTCGCTGTCCCTAGCCCTCCTCATCGGGTTCGGCGTCCGCTTCCTGATGCACCTGTCGGCCTTCTGGCTGTTCGACACGCGCGGCACCAAACAACTGGTGGATACCGTCACGATGTTCGCGTCGGGAGCGCTCGTCCCGTTGTCGCTATTTCCGACAGCGTTGGGCGACGCCATGCGCTTGCTGCCCTTCGCCGGGATGGTGCAGACGCCGGCCGACGTATTCCTCGGTTCGGTGACGGGGGCCGAAGCGGTGGCCCAAGTTGCCCTGCAACTCGCGTGGGCCGCCGTGCTGTTCGGCCTCGGTCGGCTCGTCATGACCAGTGCGACCCGCCGGGTGGTGATCCAGGGTGGTTGAGGCGATGCGGGTGTACCGCATATTGGCGGGGGCGCGGGTCCGATCGGACATGCAATACCGCACCAGCTTCGCCCTCTTCACGCTTAGCCAATTCACGATTACCGGCCTCGACTTCGTGGCCATCCTCATCGTGTTCGGCAAGGTGCCCGCACTGGCCGGTTGGTCCCTTGGCGAGGTCGCCTTTCTCTACGGCCTCGGCAACTTCGCCTTCGGGATGGCAGACCTGTGGGTCGGGTCGATCGAGAAAGTCGAGCAGCACATCCGGGTCGGAACCTTCGACCGTTTGCTCCTGCGGCCGGCGTCGCCGCTGGTGCAGGTGGTCGCCGACCAGTTCTCGCTGCGGCGGCTGGGCAAAGTGGCCGAGGGTGCGCTCGTGTTCGCGATCGGCTGCGCCACCGCCGGCATCGAATGGGACGCGGGGCGAGTGTTGATGACTGGGCTGTCGGTGGCCACGGGCGCGGCGATCTTCGGCGCGATCTGGGTCTTTACGAGTTGCGTGTCGTTCTGGTGGGTCGAGGCCCGCGAGGCGCAGAACGCGTTCACCTACGGCGGGGGCTACTTGGCGCAATACCCGATTGGGATCTACGGCTCGTGGTTACGACGGCTGCTGGCGTATCTGGTGCCGATCGCGTTCGTGAATTACTTCCCGGCCATCTACGTGCTCGACCGTAACGACCGGTTGGGCATGCCGGCCTGGATTCCGTTCGCCAGTCCGGTCGTCGCCGCGGTCGCAACGCTCGCGGCTGCGGTGATGTGGCGCGTTGCGGTACGCCACTATCGAAGCACCGGTAGCTGATGGCCATCATCGAAGCGACCGATCTGGGCAAGACGTTCCGGGTGCGACGCCGGGCCGGACGGCTGCGGCGTCGCATCGAAGAAGTGGTCGCGGTGGCCGGACTCACGTTTTCGATCGAGCCCGGCGAGATGGTCGGCTACATAGGGCCGAACGGGGCGGGGAAGTCCACCACCATAAAGATGCTCACCGGCATCTTGGTGCCGTCGCACGGAACCGTACGCGTCAACGGCCTAGACCCGACCCGCAAACGCGTCGAAGTGGCCCGAAACGTCGGCGTCGTGTTTGGTCAGCGCAGCCAACTGTGGTGGGACTTGCCGTTGGTGGACAGCTTCGACCTGTTGCGCCGCGTGTACCGGGTGAGCGACGCCCGGTACCGCGAAACGCTCGACGAGCTCATCGCTCTGCTCGACCTCGACGAGTTGCTCGAGGTACCCGTCAGGCAGTTGTCGCTCGGCCAACGCATGCGGGGCGATATCGCGGCCGCGCTGTTGCACGAACCGGCGATCGTCTACCTCGACGAGCCCAC
>JACCXE010000306.1 GCA_013697265.1 Actinomycetota bacterium
GACGGCGCGTGGGGCTTCGATCATTTCGAGCCGATGTACGGGGAAGGCCCAGGTGAGATCTTCGACGGCATGACCACCCTGGCCGCGCTGGCCGGCGCAACGTCGCGCATACGTCTCGGCCTGCTCGTGGCCGGTGTCACCTATCGCCACCCGTCGGTGTTCGCGGCGCAGGCGTTGACGATCGACCACGCGTCGCACGGCCGCCTCGAACTTTCGCTCGGCGCGGCGTGGCATGACAAGGAGCACACCGAGTTCGGCATTCCGTTCCCGAACACGCCGACCCGTTTCGACTTGCTCGAAGACGCGCTCGAGATCGTGCAGCGCTTGTTCACCGGCGAAACCGTGTCCTATGAGGGCAAGGTCGTGTCCTTGAACGACGCGCAGATGCGGCCGACGCCGGTGCAAACGCCGCACCCGCCCATCTGGATCGGCGGCGGCGGGCCGAAGCGCACGCTGCCGCTCGTCGCGAGGTACGCCGACGTGTGGCACACGTGGGGAACACCGAGTTCGTTGGTCGAAGCCAACGCGCGCGTCGACGAACTGGCCGCCGAGGCGGGACGTGACCCGGCGTCGATCACGCGGGCCAGTTCGTTGTCGCTCGACGACCTCGACACGGCCCGCAAGCACGCGTCCAAATGGCGCGACAGCGGAGCGGGCTACCTCGTGTGCGGCTGGCCCGCGGCGGGCCGTTCGCAGATCGAAGCCTTCGCCCGCGACGTGATGCCCGAGTTCGTCTAGGACGCCGCCGGCCGCAGGGAATGGTCAGCCGACTTTGGCGCCACCTCCTCTAGGCGGATCAGACGCGGGCGGCGAACGCGTCGAGGCCGTCGCCGCTCAGATCGTCGAGCGCAGCGCGCCGGCCGAGCATCGCCATGAGCAGCGCCTCGCCCGGGCCTTCGACCACCGCCCCGCCACCCCACGACCAGTCCAGATCGCTTGCTTGTAGCCGCAGACCTGTCGTGCGGGCCTTGGCGCCGAAAACGGAACCGAGCGTCGGCGTCGCATCGAGGGCGGCCGCGAGGCGAACGGCGGGGATCACACGAGGCTGGCCAAGGGCGCGGCGGATGTCCTGGTGGTGCACGAGGCGGTCGACCAAAACGAGCTTGGGCGGAAACACCTTGCACGTGCCCGCCCACGCCTCGCGGGTGTCGAAGTCGTGCAGGAGTTGGTCGGTCGAGCGGCCTTCGGCGCGCGCGATCGAATAGGCCTTGCCCGACTTGTCCGACGAGAAGCCGTAGCGGGCTAGCCGCAGCGGCAGCGTCCACAACTTCAACTCGTTGCCGTAGAGGATATGGCCGACGACATCGCGCACCCGCCACCCTTCGCACAACGACGGGCGCTCCCAGTCGTCGGCCTTCAGCGAGTGCAGGTAGCTAGAGAACTCGGCGTTCTCCTCGTCGTGCATGCGCCGGTAGTCGGCTTTGGTCGGCGAAGTCATAGGAGCGCGTCGTCGGCGCGGTGAATCGCAGTGGGAGCTTCAGGGGCGACTTGGCTCATCACTCGACCGTAGCGGCCGCCCAATAACCTGCCCGGCGAAAGGGGGAAGTGCATGGCGTGGGATTTTGAAACCGATCCGGATTACCAGGCGAAGTTGGACTGGGTGTCCGACTTCGTGCGAGAGAAGGTGGAGCCGCTCGACTACCTGTTTCCGCACGAGCAGTTCGTCCCCCTCGACGACGCCAAGCGCAAGATCATCGATCCGCTGAAAGCCGAGGTGCGGGCGCAGGGTATGTGGGCCACGCATCTCAGCCCCGAGCTGAGCGGGCAGGGCCACGGCCAACTCAAGCTCGGCCTACTCAACGAAATCCTGGGCCGGTCGCTGTGGGCATCGGTCGTGTTCGGCTGCCAAGCGCCCGACACCGGCAACGCCGAGATCATCGCCCACTACGGCACCGACGAGCAGAAGACCACGTACCTGCAGCCGTTGCTCGACGGCGAGATGTTCTCGAGTTACTCGATGACCGAACCGCACGCAGGCGCCGACCCAACGATGTTCACCACGAAGGCGGTGCGCGACGGCGACGAGTGGGTGATCAACGGTTGGAAGTACTTCTCCTCCAACGCGAAGACGGCGTCGTTCCTGATCGTGATGGTGGTGACCAACTCCGACGTGAGCGCGTACGCGGGTATGTCGATGTTTCTCGTGCCTACCGACACGCCGGGCGTGAAGCTCGTGCGCAACGTCGGGCTGTGGGGCGAGGCGATGAACGAAGGGTTCCACTCGCTCATCCACTACGAGGACGTGCGCGTGCCCGCGTCGGCGCTGCTCGGGGGCGAGGGCCAAGCATTCGCGATCGCGCAGACGCGCCTCGGCGGCGGGCGCATCCACCACGCGATGCGCACGATCGGCATGGCGCAAAAGGCGCTCGACATGATGTGCGAACGCGCCCTGAGCCGCGAGACGCAGGGCAGCCTGCTGGCGGACAAGCAATTCGTGCAGGGCTACATCGCCGACTCCTACGCGCAGCTCGTGCAGTTCCGATTGTTTGTGCTCTACACGGCGTGGGAGATCGACAAGTACAACGACTACAAGCGCGTGCGTAAAGACATCGCCGTCGCCAAGGTCGTGATGCCGACGGTGCTGCACGACATCGCGTGGCGGGCCATGCAGGTACACGGCGCGCTCGGCACTACCAACGAGATGCCCTTCTTCGGGATGATTCACGGCGCGGGCGTGATGGGGCTGGCAGACGGGCCGACCGAGGTACACAAGATCACCGTCGCCCGACAAGTGCTGCGTGACTACAAGCCGACCGACGGCATGTGGCCCAGCGAATGGATTCCGGGCAAGATCGACGCGGCGAAGGCGAAGTACGCCGACCTGCTCGAGCTCGAGGTCGGCAACCTGTGATGGACAACCTGTGATCGACATCGACCGGCTGGCCGACTGGCTCGACGACCAAGGCCTCGCCAAAGGCGAGCCGATTGAGAACGACTTCATCGCGGGTGGCTCGCAGAACGAGATCTACGAAATCCGCCGCGGCGATCTGCACGGCGCGCTACGCATCCCGCCGGCCACCGCACCCGCCAGTCGCGACGACGGCATCTGGCGTGAGTGGCGCATCATCGAAGCGCTCGACGGCACCGATGTGCCCCACACGCCGGCGATCGGCGCCTGCCGCGACACGTCGGTGCTCGGACGCGCGTTCTACGTGATGGGTTTCGTCGAAGGCTGGTCGCCGATGGGGCTCGAGACAATGCCGGATGGCACCCGCCCGTGGCCCGCCCCGTTCGCTACCGACCCCGAAGCCCGCAAAGGCTTGGCCTACCAACTCGTCGAGGGCATCGCGCTGCTCGGCAACGTGGATTGGCAGGCGAAGGGTCTGCACGACCTCGGGCGACCCGACGGCTTCCACGAGCGCCAGGTCGAACGCTGGACGGCGTTCCTCGGACGCATCAAGGGCCGTGACTTGCCCGGTTTCGACGAGGCGTCGGCGTGGCTGCGCTCGCACAAGCCGATCGACTTCGTGCCCGGCCTCATGCACGGCGACTACCAGTTCGCGAACGTGATGTACGAACACGGCGTGCCGGCGCGACTCGCGGCGATCGTCGACTGGGAAATGGGCACCGTCGGCGACCCCAAGCTCGATCTGGGCTGGGTCGTGCAGAGTTGGCCTGCCGACACGATGGACCCCACCGCGAGCAAATCGGGCTATGTCGACATGTACGCCATGCCGACGCGCGACGAAGTGCTGGCGCGCTACGCCGAGGTGTCGGGTCGCCAAGTCGACGACATCGACTACTACGTGATCCTGGCCAAGTGGAAGCTGGCCGTCGTGCTCGAACAAGGCTTCCAGCGCGCCGGCGACGACGAGAAGCTCAACGCCTTCGGCCCGATCGTGCTCGACCTCATGCGCGACGCGGCTGAGTTGGCCGACACGTCGGACTACGACGGGTGATCCACACCCGAGGGTGACCGCGGGGTTACGGTCACCGACGGCATCGAGTCGGTGGCCCCCCCACGCAGCACCATGCTGACGACGTCGACGAGGCGCTCGACTGACATCAACGCGCCGCTCATGTACCCCCGGCTGAACCAGATCGGGGCGAACTCGGACGCCAGCACGCTGTCCCAATTGTTGGCGAACTCCGTCATGGAGTCGCCCTCTCCTCCCGCGCAGTCGCCGACGACGATGCGGGTGAAACCGACGCTTGGATGCTCGGCCCGCCATGCCTCCACGAGTTTGTCGAGGGCGGCTTTGGTGACGGCGTACGCACCGAGGCCGGGCCACGGCGGCGTCACCGACGCGCTCACCGACGAAAGATAAATCGCGGCGCCGTGCGCTGCGACCAGATGGGGGAGCGCGGCGGCCGTCATTAACGACGCGCCGACCACGTTGGTGTCGAACGCGGCGCGCCACTGATCGACGCTCAGGTCTTCGATCCGCGACAACGGACCGACACCAGGCGCGTAGACGACACCGTCGATACCGCCCAGCGCGTCAGCGGCCTGGTCGATCGCGCTGGCGCACGAAGCAGCGTCGGTGGCGTCGCAGATGATCGCCACCGCGTTATTGCCGGCCTCGCGCGCGGCCTCGCCTATCCGCTCGGCTCGTCGCGACAGCAGGGCGACACGCGCACCTTCTTTCGCCAGGCCAACTCCGATGCACCGGCCCAGCCCGCTGGACGCTCCGACGACGACTACCCGCACGAGAATCACACTATTGGCGCCGCAGAACGCCGGGTGCGGCAGTATGCGGACGTGACGACGGTATGGGCGGACGATCCGACCCTCGGCGAAGTCGAGGCAGCGGTAGCGGCGATATGTCGCGACTTTCCCGACGAGTACTGGCGGGCCCGCGACGACGCGCACGAGTTTCCGTGGGCCTTCTACAACGCGATGGCTGAGGC
>JACCXE010000311.1 GCA_013697265.1 Actinomycetota bacterium
GACGAGTACGTGGTAGGCGACGCCAGCGAGTCGACGTTCGTTGGCATCTTCGATCTGCCCGCCACGCAAAGCGATCTCTTCGAGGCGTACGAAGACTTCGGGGGCGGCGTGAGCGTCGCCGCCGGCGTCCTTTAAACCGATTTTCTAAGCCAACTGGCGTTACGAAACCCGGGGCAGCCAGGGTTGGCGCGACGCTTCGTAGTCGCTGATTGCGTCTGCGTTGCGAAGCGTCAGACCGATGTCGTCGAGGCCTTCGAGGAACCGCATCTGCGTGAAGTCGTCGAGCGGGAACTCGGCCTCGATTCCGGCTTTGAGACAACCGACCGTGCGCGATGCGATGTCCACGATGATCTCGAGGGATGGGTCGTCTTGCACCGCTTTCATCAGAGCGGCTCCAACTTCGTCCGAAACTTGCACGGGCACCAGGCCCGCCTTCGTGGAGTTGTTGCGGAAGATGTCACCGAAGCGGGGCGAGATCACGGCTTTGAAGCCGTAGTCCGTAAGCGCCCACACCGCGTGCTCGCGTGACGACCCGGTGCCGAAGTTCGGCCCGGCGATCAGGATCGACGCGTCCTCAAAGCGCTTGTCGTTGAGAGGGAACGACGCGTCCTTGCGCCACGCGCCGAATAGGCCTTCGCCGAAGCCGGTGCGCTCGACCCGCTTGAGCCACTCGGCCGGGATGATCTGATCGGTGTCGACGTCGCTGCGATCAAGCGGGATCGCGGTGCCCTGAATCGTGATGATCGGTTCGGGCATCGTCATACGTCCTTTGGGTTGGCGAAATGGCCCGCGATGGCGGTGGCGGCCGCGACGGCGGGCGACACCAGGTGGGTCCGTCCTCCGGGGCCTTGGCGGCCTTCGAAGTTGCGGTTCGACGTCGACGCGGCCCGTTCACCCGGCGCCAACTTGTCGGGGTTCATGGCCAAACACATCGAACAACCGGCACCGCGCCACTCGAAGCCCGCGGCGCTGAACACCTTGTCGAGGCCCTCAGCCTCGGCCACTTCTTTGACCAGGTTTGACCCGGGCACCACGAGCGCCCGCACACCCTTGGCTACCTTCTTGCCGTCGAGCACGGCGGCCGCGGCACGAAGGTCTTCGATGCGCGCGTTGGTGCAACTGCCGATGAACACGGTGTCCACAGCGATCGCCGACATCGGCGTGTTCTCGGTGAGGCCCATGTATTCCAGGGCGCGGGCCGCGGCGTTGCGGGCCGTCGGATCGGCGAAGGACTCGGGCGCCGGCACTCGTCCCGAAAGCGGGATGACCTGACCGGGGTTGGTGCCCCAGGTGACCTGCGGCTCGATGTCGGCCGCGTTGAGTTCGACGGTCTGGTCGAAGGTGGCGCCGTCGTCGGTGGCGAGCGTGCGCCAGTCGTCCAGAGCCGCCTCCCAGTCTTTGCCCGTGGGCGCGTGCCGGCGACCTTCGAGGTAGGCGAAGGTCGTGTCGTCGGGGGCGACCATGCCGGCGCGGGCGCCCGCTTCGATGCTCATGTTGCACAGCGTCATGCGGCCTTCCATCGACAGGCCGCGGATGGCCGAGCCGCGGTATTCGATGACCGAGCCGATGCCTCCGCCGGTGTCGAGTTTGCCGATGATGGCGAGCGTCACGTCTTTCGCGGTGACGCCGGCGGGCAGGTCGCCGTCCACCACGACCGCCAGCGTTTTGGCCGGACGCTGGGGGAGGGTCTGGGTCGCGAGGACGTGTTCGACCTCGCTGGTGCCGATGCCGAAGGCGAGTGCGCCGAACGCTCCGTGGGTGGACGTGTGGCTGTCGCCGCACACGATGGTCATGCCCGGCTGGGTGAGACCTTGCTCGGGCCCGATGATGTGGACGATGCCCGCGTCTTTGTGACCCATCGGATAGAGCGTGATGCCGAACTGTTCGCAGTTCTCGGCCAGCACTTCCATCTGGTGTGCGCTGATCGGATCTTTGACCGGCTCGAGCAGGTTCGTGGTCGGCACGTTGTGGTCCATGGTGGCCACCGTGAGGTCGGGGCGGCGCACCGACCGCCCACTGATACGCACCCCGTCGAAGGCTTGGGGCGAGGTCACCTCGTGAATGAGGTGGAGGTCGATGAACAGCAGATCCGGCTCGTTGGGGGCCGAGTGCACCACGTGGCGCTCCCATACTTTCTCGCTGAGTGTCTTGCCTGCGGCGGCTTGGGTCATTTCTTCGTTACCATTGAACCGTCTCACAATCTGAGATAGCGTTCCCGAACAGTGGAACGAACTGTAACGACCGTGGGCGTACTGGACAAGTCGGTCGCCGTGCTCGACGCGCTGGCGGCGGGGCCCATGCCGCTGACCGAGCTGGCGCCCGCAGCCGGTCTACCGCGCGCCACCGCCCATCGCCTCGCCGTCGCGCTCGAAGCCCACGGCTTTGTCGACCGCGACGGCGAAGGGCGGTTTGTGCTCGGGCCTCGGCTCGTCGGCAGCGACCTCGTCACCGTGGCCGCACCGATCGTGGCCGGATTGCGCGACCGCACCGGTGAAAGCGCGCAGCTCTACGTGCGGCGGGGCGACACCCGGGTATGCGTGCTCGCCGCCGAGTCGCCCCACTCGTTGCGCACGATCGTCGCCGTGGGTTCGGTGCTGCCGCTGGCCCGCGGGTCCGCTGGGAAAATCCTGCGGGGCGACACGTCGTCGTCTGGTTGGGTTGCCAGCGTGGAGGAACGCGAGGCGGGGGTGGCCTCGGTCAGCGCGGGGGTGGCCAGCCATGGCGAGATCGTCGCCGCGGTGTCGGTATCGGGCCCGGTCGACCGGCTCGGGCGGGCACCGGGCCGCAAACACGGCGCCGTAGTGCACGACGCGGCCCAAGCCATCGAACGGGCGTTGCGGCACTCGTGACGAGCGACGCCACCGGCGCGATCGACCGTCGGTTGATCGGCCTCGCGGTGCCGGCAATGTTCACCCTGGCGGCCGAGCCGCTTTACGTCCTGGCTGACACCGCGATCGTGGGCCACATCAACACCTCGGCGCTCGCAGGCTTGGGCCTGGCGGCGATCGTGCTCACCGTGTCGGCCGGGTTGTGCAACGTGTTGACGTGGTGGACAACGAGTCGCGTCGGGTTCCTGTCCGGCGCCCGCGACGACGATGGGATCCGCGGCGTCACCGCGACCGTGATGTGGCTGTCGGTCGCGCTCGGGTTTGCCTTCGTCGCGTTGCTCGTGGCTCTGGCCACGCCGCTGGTGCGGGGCCTGGGCGGCGAAGGCCGGGTGTTGCACAACGCGGTCACCTATTTGCGCATCGGGTCGCTCGGGCTACCCGCGCTTCTGCTCATGTGGGCGGGCACGGGGGTGGCCCGCGGCGAGGGCGACACTCGGAGCCCGATGTACGTCGTGATCGGCGCCAACCTGTTCAACCTCGTTCTCGAGGTCTGGTTCGTCTACGGCTTGCACTGGGGCATCGCCGGCTCGGCGTGGGGGACGGTCGTCGCGCAATGGGCCGGGGGCTTGATCTTCACGACGCGGCTCGTGGCCCGCGTCGGCGGCGTGCGGCGGCCTGACATGGCCGAGTTGCGCACCGTCGCGCGGGTCAGCGTCGATCTCGTGGTGCGGACCGGGGCGCTGTTCGTCGCCCTCACGCTGGCGTCCGCGGTCGCGGCGCGCATCGGCGCGATCTCGCTCGCGGCGCACCAGGTGATCAGTCAACTCAATCTGTTCATCGCGCTGGTACTCGACGCGGCGGCGATCTCGGCCCAGACCCTCATCGCCGAAGCCGCTGGCGCCCGCGACGCGGAACGGTTCGACCTCATCACCCGACGGGCGGCGCGGCTGACGTTTTACGGCGCCGCGTTGCTGGCCGCGGCGCTACTCGTCGGCGCGCACGCGATACCGCGCGTGTTCACGGATGACGACAGCGTCGTGCGCGTCGCGAGCGCAGTGATGCCCGTGCTCGCGTTGATGCAGTTCCCCGCGGGCGCCGCGTATTTGTTGGACGGCGTGTTGATGGGTGACAGCGACTTCGTCACCGTCCGGCGATCCACCCTGGCCGGCATGGTTGTGTTCGCAGTGCCTGCGATCGCCGTCCTGGCCCGTCCGTCGCTCGGCCTACGGTTCCTGTGGCTGGGCCTAGTCGGCTGGGTCGTAGCCCGGGCGCTGGTGAACGCGACCGGATTGCGGCGCGACCGCGCCACACTGGTTGCCTAATGGGACGGACTTGGCGCGCAGGCGTCTCGTGGTTGGCAGCGGGCGCGGCGGTTGCCGTGGGCCTCGCCGCCTGCGGTAGCGGTGAAAACATCGACGCCGAAACGCAGCCGACGCGCCGCAGTCGTTTCCCGGTCGCGGTTGTGTCGACCACCACGCCCGAAGTCACCACACCCTTCGGGGTTGCGGTCGTTACGACCACGACCAAACCGACTACGCGCCCGACGACCACTGTGGCCGGTGCCCCCATAACGACGACCACCGTCGCGATGCCGCCGCCGCCGCCGGTGCGCACCCGTCCCGCGTCGACGCCGATGCCCGCGCCGCGCGCGTCAGTAGGTAGCGCGGCCTGGCAGGGCCTCGTCGTGGTCGCCGGCGGCATCGACGCTGCCGGGCGCCCGTCCGCACGGGTGGACGCCTACGACCCGCGCACCGGTGTGTGGACGCGCGCCCCGGACTTGCCCCAAGCGCTGAGTGACATTGCGCTCGCGATCCAAGACGACGATTTATGGGCCGTCGGTGGTTTCATCATGCAGGGCGACCAGAAGATCGCGCAGGCCACGACGTATCGCTTCCATCCCGGCGATACGGCGTGGAAAGCCGGCCCGTTGCTTAAGACCGCGCGTGCGGGTATTGCGTTGGGCACGCTCAACCACACCTTGATCGTGCTCGGCGGCGCCACGACCGACGGCGGCACACTCGACACTGCCGAAACGCTTGGCCTGGGCGAGAGTGAATGGAAGACGGCCGCGCCGCTCACCCAGAAGCGGGCGTACGCATCAGCGATAGTCGTGGGCGGACGGATCTACGCGGTCGGCGGCCGAACCGAAGGCGTAAGCACCGCGCTCGACAAGGTCGAGTCGTGGAAGCCAGGCGACGTCTGGCGTGCTGAGGAGGCTCTGAAGACCAACCGGGCCGGCGCGGGTGCGTCGGCGCTGTGTGTCGCCGGCGGCGAGAACGGCGACGGAACGGTCGGCTCGGTCGAGTGCATCGGGGCTGGGCGGAAGTGGACCACTAAGTTCCAAATGGCCACGCCTCGCCACGGCCTCGCCGTCGTCGCGCTTGACGGTTGGCTTCACTTGATTGGCGGCGGACCGTCCGCCGGGCCGACGGTGAACGCGTCCCACGAGATCTTCGACCTGCGGAACGCCTAAGCGGTTATTTCGACGACCTCGACGCGCAGCTTGGCGCCGTTGGGCGTGTCGTACGCGACCGTGTCGCCGATCTTGCGCCCGAGCAGAGCTGCGCCCAGCGGCGAACCGGGCGACGCGACATCGATGCCCTCGCGTCGCTCTTCGATCGATCCGATCAGGTATTGCTCGACGGTGTCGTCGCCTTCGTAGCGAATGCCGACCACGCAACCGGTGATTACTTCGTCGCCCACGGCGACGTCCACGATCTCGGCCCGGTCGAGCAGTGCCTCAAGCTTGCGGATTCGCGCCTCCATGTGACCCTGGGCGTCTTTGGCCGCGTGATAGTCGCCATTCTCGGAGAGGTCGCCGAGGGCGCGAGCCGCTTCGATCGCTTGTGCGATTTCGACGCGGCCCACGCCGGTGAGCTCATTGAGCTCGGCAGAAAGCCGTGCGTGGGCCTCGCGGGAAAGTTGGGCTGGCGACATAGCGGCGACAACTTACAAGGTGCGGCGACGGCCGCCGTGAAAACGCTCTACACTTT
>JACCXE010000317.1 GCA_013697265.1 Actinomycetota bacterium
GAAGTGGTGTTCGACGAGGTCGACGTCCGATCCATCATCACGCACTCGCGGTACATACCGGCACGATTACGCGACGCCCTCTCGGCGCGTGGCTTGTGCTGTGAAGTGCCGGGCTGCGGGCGCACTAAGGGTCTCGAGCGCGACCACGAAGAAGAGTTCGCCCGAGGCGGGCCCACCTCCGCGTTCAACGTGCGCTGGAAATGCCGGTACCACCACGACCTCAAGACGCGGGGGCTCTACCGCCTCCGACGAGACGAAAACGGAGAGGTGCACTGGGAACCAACTGCGCGCGGTGGCAACGCGGCGAACGCCCGAGCACCGGCCGAATAACGTGCCGCGGGCGCGGCCTAGGCAACGATGAACCGCGACACGACGTCGGTGATCATCTGGGCCCAGTCGTCCGGATCAACCGATGGCAACTCCATCGCGGCAACCAACAACGACCCCAGCGCCAGCATCAGCACGAACCGCGCCGCGGCCGCGGCAGGCACACCGGAATCCACAAGCCCGTCGACCTGACCTGAACGCAACATGTCCGCGATGCGACCCTCGCGTTCGCTGAACGCCGAGATCAGCAACGCCGCCACATCGGGGTGGCGGCGCGCCGCGACGATCGCTTGTACGAGCAGCGAGCCTTCCTCGGGCCGGCGATGAGCAAGCCCGCGCCCGCGCTGCGTAAGGAACTCAACCGGGTTGGGCGTGGCGCCAAATGCGAGCAGGGCCGCCACTTCCGTCGAACCATGCGTTTGCAGCGTCGCTGCGAACAGTTCCGCTTTCGACCCGAAGTGTGAGTAAATCGCGCCACTGCTCACGCCGGCTTCCGACGCCAGCTCGGCGATGCTCGCGCCGTCGTAACCACCGCGTGCGAACACCGATGCCGCGGCCGCCAGCATGCGCTCACGCGTCTGATCAGCGGTTACTCCCGCGATGCGACCCACCGGATCGACCTACGCGACTTCGATTGCGTATTCGGGACAGTTGTTCGCGGCGAGTTGCGCTAGCCCAACCTGCTCATCGGCGAGCTCGTCGGTCACGATTAGGGCAGCCTGACCGTTGTCGTCGTACGTGAAGAGTGCTGGCGCGATCGAGTAACAGCGACCGTGGCCCTGGCAGCGATCGCTGTCGAGATGAATCTTCACGGCCCGACCTGGATCGGAAGCACGCGCGGACCGCGCACCTGACCGCCCGACCAACGCACGGCACCGGCATCTTCAAGGCTGAAGTCGGGATAGACCTTCACCCATTCTTCGAGCGCGACGCGCATCTCCATACGCGCGAGATGCGAACCAGCGCAACGGTGAATGCCCAGGCCGAACGCCGCGTGCCGGTTCGGCGACCGGTCGAGGATCACCTCGTCGGGGTTCTCGAAGAACGCGGGGTCGCGGTTGGCCGCAGGGAACGACAGCAGCACCCAGTCCTCCGCTTTCATGGGGCAACCCTGGAACTCAAAGTCTTCCTTCACAAGGCGCGCCATCGTGACCGGCGCGTAGGCGCGAAGCAGCTCTTCGATGGCGGTGGGCATGAGCTCGGGTTCGTTGACGAGGCGCTTCAGGTCGGTTGGCGACTTCGCCAGATGCCAGATCGACGCGCCGATCGCGCTCCACGTGGTGTCGATTCCTGCGATCAGCAACAGGGCGACCGTGCGGACCACGTGGAACGGGTCGAGCGGTTTGCCGTCGAGCTCGGACGCGAGCAAGAACGAAATCAGGTCGTCCTTAGGGTTCGCCACGCGGTCATTGATCTGCGGCATGAGGTATTCGAACAGTTGCTGGAATCCGACGATGCGTTCTTCGAGCGGCAACGCCACGCCTTCGAGCACGTGCAACACGAACCCGCGGAACTTGTCGCCGTCCTCTTCGGGCAAGCCGAGCATGTTCGCGATCACGCGCACCGGAATGTGCGCGGCGTAATCAGCGGCCGCGTCGACAACGTCTTTGCCCTGCAGCGCGGCGAGCAGCTCTTGGCAGTAGGCGCGGGTCGATGGCTCGAGCTTGTCGATGGTCTGCGGCGAGAACACCGGCAGCAGCATGCGGCGGGCCTGCGCGTGGAACGGCGGGTCTGACGAGATCGGCGGCGCGATGCCTTCGGGCGCCAGTTCCATCGGTGGCCGGTGTTCGCTGACCACGATGCTGCGCGACGTGAAGTGCTCGGTGTCGTTCGCGATCGCGCTCACGTCTTCGTGTCGCGTCGGCAGCCAGGCGCCGCCGAAACGATCCGAGTGCGCAACCGGGCACGTGTCGCGCAGCTCGTCCATGATCGGGTACGGATCCGCGGCCCACGCCTTATCGGTGTGGTCGAAGTCCGTCGTCCAGTCGGTCACAACAGGGTTTCCAGCCATCCGCAGAAAATAACGGACGTTCGATTTGTTTACAACCGGTCGCTAGCCCGGTGGGGCTGAATACCCCTCGGCCTGCGCCTTGGCCCATCGGTAGTCGGCCTTGCCGCTGGGCGAGCGCTGCACGTGATCGACGAAGTTGAACACCTTGGGCAGCTTGTAGCGAGCGATGTGCTTCTCCGCTTCGCTCAGCAGCGATTTCTGCATCACTTCGTCGCCCTTCGCGCCCTCGCGCAGTTGCACGATTGCCACAACCTCGGAGCCCCACTTCTCCGACGGGCGCCCGGCCACCGTCACGTCGTACACGTCGGGGTGATGCGCGAGAGCTTGTTCCACTTCCTCGGCGAAGATCTTCTCGCCGCCGGAGTTGATGGTGACCGAGTCGCGCCCGTAGAGCTCGATGATGTTGTCGGCGGTGAGACGAGCACGGTCGCCCGGCACCGAGTAGCGCACGCCTTCGATCACGGGAAAGGTCTGGGCGGTCTTCTCGGCGTCGCCCAGATAGCCGAGCGGCACCCGACCTTGCTGCGCCAACCACCCGACCTCTTCGTGTCCGGCCTTGAGCACCCCGTTCATTTCGGGATTCACGATCACCGCACCGGGCCCCGGCGTAAACGTGCCCGTCGTTGCCTGCTGGCCGCCGCCACTCACGTGCGACATCTGCGTGCCGGTCTCCGACGCACCCACCGCATCGACGATCATCTTGCCGGGCAGCGCCGCGAGGAACCGGTCCTTGATCGTGGAGTTCAACGGCGCGCCACCCGAGATAATCGCGAACAACGACGTCAGGTCGTAGCCGTCGGCACCTTTCGCCTCGAGTCGGTCGACGAGGGGACGGCCGAACGCATCGCCGACGATCAGCAACGCCGACACGCCTTCCTTCGCGATCGTGCGCCAGACATCGTCGGCGTCGAGGCCCACCACGTCGTCCTGAATGACCACGGTGTTGCCGCCGGCGAACGCGGTGAGCGCCATCCAGTGCCCGGCGCCGTGCATGAACGGCGGTGCCGGCATCATCTTGGACCCGCCACCCTTCGCGGCTTCGACGATCGCCTCGACGCTGTCCCACTCGCCACCCGGTCCGCGGCCACCCAGCGAGGCCACGAAGATGTCGGCCTGGCGCCAGAGCACGCCCTTGGGCATGCCGGTCGTGCCGCCGGTGTAGAGGATGTACAGGTCGTCTTCGGACAGATCGACGTTTGGTACGTCCGGGCTTGCGGCGCCGAGGGCGTCCTCGTACCAAGCCGCGCCGTCGAGCAGCGGGGCGGTCGAGCCGTCGTCCACTTGCAGCAAGACCTTCAGGTTCGGGAGCTGGTCGCGCACTTCGGCCACTCGGTCGGCGAACGCCCCGTGAAACACCACGGCTGTCGCCTTCGAATCGTTCAACAGGTAGCGCAGTTCCTCAGCGACGTAGCGGTAGTTGACGTTGAACGGCACCACACGCGCCTTGTACGCGCCGAGCATCGCCTCGAGATACTCGTTGCCGTTGTGCAGGAACACGGCGAGGTGGTCTTGGCCCGACTCGTGGCCGGCAAGGTCCGCGCGCGGGGTGTGCGCGCCGAGCCCGGCGGCAACGAGATGGTTGGCCAACCGGTTGGTGCGTTCGGCGACCTGTCCATATGTAAGGCGTCGGTCGCGCCACACGATGCATTCGCGGTCGGGTATCGCCGCAGCAACGGCGTGGTTCACTTGGGCGAGGTTGAACTCCACGGCCCGGAACCGTACCTGCGGTCACCTCCGCTGGCCGAGCGTGACGCAGTCGTCGTAGCCGCCGTCCGCGAAGCCCGCCGTCCACTCGAACACGTTCCAGCATTGCGAACCCGAAATCCGCTCGGAGCCGAAGTAGCTCGCGGCATAGAGCGTGAGGAACTTGACCGGGCCGAGCACCGCCCACTGAACCGAGTGACGCCACTCGTGTTCGAGCAAAGCCGGATCCGAGCGGAGCTTTTCGGCGGACGCGGCCTTGATATTGATGGTGTTGCCGGTCGTGAACGCGGTCGACAAGCCCTGCTCACTTAGCCAACCGCCTTCGCACACGACGGTGAGGTGCCGATCGACGCGCAGCTTCGCGCCGGTCGCGGCGTTCACCGCGGCAGTCACCAACGTGATCGGCGCGTTCACGATCGCGACGGCGAGATCCCTTGTTCGCTGAATCACGCTCTACGCCGCCATTCCGAACCAGGTCGCAAGCGCTTCGGGTAACGCCGGGTCCGTCAGATCTCCCGTCCACACGACGTGCCCGTCGGGTCGTATCAGTACGGACCCAGGCGCCGCGACCTCACCGAGAACGGGCAGTTCCCACGCGCCGTCGTACGTGGCGTCAACCAACCGCACCCTCGGCCACGGCGAAACGTCGAAACCATTGCGTGCTTCGAGGTTGAGCAGCACCGGCCGGGCCTCGTGCAGCAGCCCGAACGCGCGCGTCGTGCCGTCGGCGGTCTGCAGGTCGAGGTCGGGCATGCGCCGTCCGAGCAGCGGGTGACCCGCTCCGAGGTCGTAGTGGATGTCGAGCGCGGAGATCATTCCGCCGATGCGCCGGCGCGGCTCGTCCATGCGCAGCAGGTCGGTCACCGTGGCGAACGAGGCCTGATTACGCGGGTCAGGGTTGTTGAGCGCGACCTGGGCCATGGTGTTGTGCAGCACCCGCGCCCCGACCGGATGCCGCTCGGCGTGGTACGTGTCGAGCAAGTTGTCGGATGACGTTCCGTTGACCACTTGGGCCAGCTTCCAACCCAGGTTCACGGCGTCTAGCACGCCGACGTTGAGGCCTTGGCCACCCGCGGGTCCATGCACATGCGCGGCGTCGCCGGCCAACAGCACACGGCCGTGGCGGTAGGAGGCGGCCTGGCGCGACATGTCGGTGAACCGGGAGATCCAGGTCGGGCTGTGCACGCCGAAGTCCGTCCCGTAAATGGCCACGAGCAACGCGCGAAGATCCTCCAGGGTCGGGTCGCTGTCGTGGTCGAGTTCCCGTTCCTTCAGCACGACCCGGTACGGACCGCCGCCCGCCGCCGGGTTGACCGGCCCGATACCGCCACCCTCGGGGCGCATCCCGACCGGGGGCGCCTCACGACCCCGCGTTCGCGCAGGATCGGAACCCCGAGGTCACGGATGACCCAGTCAGCCATGATGCGCTCAAAGTGGCTCTGCCACAGCGCGAGCACGTAGTTGTGGGGCGTCGGGAAATCGGCGATGTCCGGTTGGATCTGGGCGAACCCCACGCACGGGTAGATCGGCCCCTCCGAGATAAATCGGTCCGCCACGCCGCGCTGATCGAGCACCTCAACGGTGCGGGCGTGCAGACCGCCGGCGCGCGAACCGTCGAGATCCTGACTGGCGCGGCGTTCGACGACGACGACGCCGATACCGGCCAACTTCAACTCGGCCGCCAGCATCAGCCCGGTCGGGCCGCCTCCTGCGATCACCACTGCGTGCTCAGTCATGGCGTCATGATCAGCACGTTTGGGCTCCTTGCGGCAAGCCCCCACCCTCGCGGTACGGTGGCTACGACGACGAGTGTGTGGCGCGCCTCATTCGAACATGACCCGCGCGAGTGCATGCGGGTGGTGCAAGCCGTCGACTTCGTTTCGGACAGTCCGGCCTTCCAAGAACTATGACCATGACCTGGGAAGTCACTCAGGTCGATGAAGCCAGCCGCGGTCTCGCCACAATCGTCGACCGGCCTACCGTGACCCTGTGAGCAGCCCGCGAGTGCCCGGTGGGGTGGTGCATGAGCTACCCCAAGACTTGCGCCAGGCGTTGATCGCGAACGCAACGGCACTCGGTGCCTGGAGACACATCACACCGCTCGCCCGAAACGAGTTCATCTGCTGGGTCGAGGATGCCAAGCAGGGCAAGACACGAGAACGCCGCATTCGCCGGACCCAGGAGGAGCTGGAGGAAGGCCAACGTCGACCTTGTTGCTGGCCCGGCTGCAAGCATCGCGAGCGCACCGGCAAGTAGGGGTCAGTCGTCGGGCGGCCACGACGGTCGCGACGACCGTCGACCTCGCGTGCCGGTGCGAGTCCCACTCCGCCGAAGCCTTTAGTGTCGGGGCGTGAGCTCGGCCGCCGCCCACTTCGCCGAACACGGATGGTGGCTGGCAGACACGCTCGACGAGGACGGCGCCGCTCGGCTACGAGCGTGGGTCAGCGAGGTTTCAGCCTGGCCCGACGACGGTGGCGAGTGGCTCCACTACCGCGAGCAGACCGACGACGGACCCAAGCTTTGTCGCACCGAGAACTTCACGCCGTTCCACGCCGGGCTCCGTGACTTGCTGACCGCCGGCGAAATGATCGACGGCGCGTCCGAACTGCTCGGCCAACCAGCCGTGCTCTACAAGGAGAAGATCAATTACAAGCTTCCGGGCGGCGCGGGCTACGCGCCACACCAGGACGCCCCCGCCTACCCGTTCGTGCAGGTACACGTGTCATGCATGGTGGCCGTCGACGACGCCACCACCGACAACGGCTGCCTCGAGGTTGCGTCCGGTCTCCATCACGAAGTGCTGCCGCTCGACGATGTCGGCTGCGTGCGCGCCGACGTGGCCGCCACGCTCGACTGGACACACGTCGAGGTGAGGGCCGGCCAGACCTTGTGGTTCCACTCGCGTACGCCGCACCGGAGCGGGCCCAACAACTCACAGGTGCCGCGCCGCGCGCTCTACCCGACGTACAACGCGGCGGCCGAGGGCGACCTGCGCGCCGACTACTACCGCGAGAAGTTGGCGCAGTTCGCCGCGGCCGCTGATGGCACCGACGGCGGACGAGTCCGCGTTTCGCTCATCGGCGACTTCCAGGGCAAACCGGTTCTGTGACGCCGGCGACCAGCCTCGCCGAGGTCGTCTCGCTCTACCAGCGGTGGGGTGACGACAACTACGACGAAGACCTCAGCCAGCTCGCACACGCCGAACAGACCGCGGCACGCGCGGTCGCGTCCGGCTCGGGCGAAGCGCTGATCGCGGCCGCGCTGCTGCACGACGTGGGACACCTGCTGCACCTCGCCGCCCTCAGCGACGCCCGCCACGAGACCAGCGGGCCCGCCTATCTCGGCGCGCTGTTCGGCCCCGATATCACCGACCCGATCGCGCTGCACGTCGAGGCCAAGCGCTACCTCTGCGCGGTCGACGCCACGTATCACGACACGTTGTCGGTGGGCTCGCGTCAAAGCCTCGTGCGCCAGGGCGGCCCCATGACGGCAACCGACTCGGCTGCGTTCGAAACCCAACCCGGTTGGGGGGACGCGGTGCAGCTGCGTCGTTGGGACGACGAAGGCAAGGTCGACGGCCTAACCGTCGCCCCGCTGGCCGAATACCTGCCGCTGCTTGAAGGCCTGCGCCGCTAGCTACGGGCGCCGATGAGGTGCGCGGCCGCGCCGTTGAGACACCTCGGCCCGATGGCGCGGTGACCATTGCCGATCACGGCCCAGAGCCAACGCGCCTCGGCGCGGTGGTAGCGCAGCATCGTGGTCCAGGTCACGGCGTCGCCGTCGATCACGAAGACCATGCGACCCGCGGCCAGCGATCCGTCGGTGTCCATCACCATGAGTGCCGGTTCACAGGTGGACACGGTCCAACCGAAGGCCGAGCCCGGGGCGTCGTGCGGTAGCAGGTCGAACCGGAGCAAGCCGTGCCACACGATCGATCCGAACAGCCCACGCGACCCGTGCAGACTGCTATCGGCCCACGCCCGCGCCGTCGCTCCGCGGGTGCCGTTGATCCGGAAGGCGTCGACATAGTCGGCGCCGAACGCGGCAACGAGGCCGCCGTCGGGGTCGACCCGGCGCGCTTCATCAACGAGGGTCATGGCTTCGCATTTCTATACGGTTCCGTATGCATTGGCATACGGTACCGTATAGATCATGCCCGCTCCTATTCGGACGCCACGCGAGCGCTGGGTTGACGCCGGACTCCAAGCCCTGGCCGCGCACGGCCCAATTGGCGTGCGGATCGAGGTGCTTGCCGAACAGCTCGGCGTTACCAAAGGCGGTTTCTACGGGCAGTTCGCCAATCGCGACGACTTCCTTGAGGCACTGCTCGACGCCTGGGAAAAGCGGAGCACCGACGACGTGCTCGCCGAGGTCGAAGGCCGCGACGACGCCCGCGAGCGAATCCAGCGCGCCGGAGCCCTGACCTTCGCGAAGGACCTGCTCCCGATAGACCTCGCCGTTCGCTTCTGGGCCCGGTCTGACCGCGCCGTCGCCGCTCGATTGCGACGAGTCGACAACCGGCGCATGACCTACCTACGAGAACAGTTCGCGACCCTCATCGACGACCCCGACGAGATCGAGGCCCGCTCCACCCTGGCCTTCAGCCTCGCCATCGGTCAGCAGCTCATGGCCGTCGACCATGGCCCGCGAAGCCGACGCCAAGCCGTAGCGCTCGCGACGTCCGCGCTGCTTTCGACCGACCGAGCGCGCCGAGGTTGAGCAGCGCGAAGGCGGCCTGATTACGCGGACCGGGTTCCGCGCTAGCCGGCGTGGATGCGGCTAACCGTGATGAACGAGCAGGCGCCGCGACCTGTGCACAGGTGGGGTGATCAGGTGGCTCCGCTTCCTCGGCGGGCGGTCAGCCGCGCCTGGATGATGAGGGTGACGATGCCGGCGGTGATCAGGCCGGCGACGTTCACCGCGAGTTGGAGGGCGGCGCCGCCGACTTCTGGCGCCTCGGTGTAGGCGGCTGCCAGGCCGATGTTGGCGATCGCGGGGACGGTCGTAACCGAGACGAGCACTCCCACAAGGGTGCCGGTTCTCGCCTCGGTGAGCGAGAGCATTCCGGCGACGCCGGCGAGGACGGCTACGACCGCGGCGAGCCCGTCGGGGTGGGAGATGAAGGCGGTGAGCTCGCGGTCGCTGAGGTCGTAGTTGTTTGGAGCGATGGTCAGAGCTCTGAGCACCAAGGTGAGGAGATAGGTGGCGACCACTCCCACGACCCCAGCGACAGCCAGGGTGCCCGCTGCGGTCCGGGCGTTCGACCAGCGACCTCTCACCGCGGCGACGCAGAGCGCCGAGACGGGCCCGTACTCGGGCCCTACGACCATGGCTCCGACGACCAAGATTGGGGAGTCGAGCAGGATTCCGACTCCGGCGATCATTGCCGCCACCGCCATGAGCACGAGCAGCGATGGGCTGAGATGGGCGTCGTCGCGCGCTGTCGCTTCCAGCTCCTCCCAGACGAGTGCGTCTGAGCCGTGGCCCGGGGCGTCGGCTTCTGCTTGGGCCGCAGCCTCGGAGACGACGGTGCCGACGGGTCCGACGGTGATGGCGCCGCTGCGGTGCACCCCTTCGTCCTGAAGCCATTCGACGACGGCATCGGCCGCCTCGCGGGCGACATCGCAGAGCAACAGGTCACCGGGCGGGTGGGTGGATGCGCCGGCGAGGTGGGCGAGGTGGGCGACGCCGGGGGTGCGGGCGAGGCGTGCATGGACGTCGGCGGCCTGCGCCGAGGCCACGGTTACGCGTAAGTGGACCATCCAGCGAGTCTGGCCTGTTCTCAAACTCGCTACGCAGGAAGCGCCGGTACTGGGTCGCTAAAAGCCGCGTCTCGCTCGGCGATCGCGAGCGCGCGCGTAGGCCTCTTCGAAGCTGTTGACGCGGCTGGCCCATGACAGATGTGTCCGGGCATGGGTCAGGGCTTCTCTGCCTCGTCGCGCTATCTCCTGAGGTTCGTTGGCCGCGTCCACCAGCGCCGCCGAGAGGGCGCGTTCGTCATCCGGCGGTACAAGCCAGCCTGTAGGTCGTGCCTGGTTGAGATTGACCATGAGTGGGAAGCCGCCGCTGTTGGTGGCGATCACCGGCAGGCCGACGGCCATGGCCTCGAGGGGCGTTTGTGGATACGAGTCGTTGACTGACGGCATCACAAGCGCGTCGCAGGCAGCGAGCGCGCGGGGAAGGTCTTCGTGGCCCCGCCACCCAGCGAAAAACACCCCATCCGAACCGACCTCTCGCGCCACCGTGACCGGATGTTCGCCCTCCCACTCGCCGGGATGCCCTCCCCACACGACGAGAGATGTCGGCCGACGGAATTGCGGGCGGGCCCGAGCGAATGCCCGCACCAACAATGGAACCCGCTTAGCCGAGGTGAAGCGTCCGACGTAGATCAGAACCGTCGCGTCGTCGGCGGCACCCAGGAGGCGGTCGAGGTCGGGCTCGCGGTAGCCAACCGTGCCGGCGACTGCGGTCTCGTCCCAGCCTTGCGGGTCCTCGACGAGCCAGCGCCGGAAGTGAGCTCTGCGCTCCTGTCGACTCATCGGGCGTGGACAGAACTTGGTCACGTCCACGCCGTTCGGCACATCCGATACCCGCGCTGCGTCGACCCCGAGCACGTCGACAGCTGTCGCGCGGTCCGCGGGTGACACGACAACCAGATGGTCGGCTGCCTCAGCCTGGCGGCGGATCCGGTCACGCCAAGCGTCGCCATGCTCCCATTGCTCCCAACGGGTGTCTCGTAGCAAGACGCGCTGGGGGTCGTCGAGCTGGGAAGTGCCGTCTGGATTCGCCCGGGCCCACTCGGGCATGCCGGCGAGCGTCGTTCCCACCGACTGGGCGACCGCAGCGCGTTTGTTGACCTCTTCGAGGAACTTGATCTCGGTGCCGTGAAGGTGGGCGACGACGGCACCGTGAGGCCAGCACCTGGCTACAGCATCGTGCTGCGGCGTCAAGTGATGAAGGTGGAAGACGTCGGCGCGGTCGGCGCCCGCGGCACGAAACGGTGTGTCCCAGGCCGACGACAGATGATCGGCGAGGTGGTCAGGCACCGCGGAGAACACGACATCGGCGGCGTCCTCGCGGTCTTCGTACGACGGGTGCATCGGCGCGGGAGCGGCGGTCGCGTTTCCACCCGCTGCAAACACCCGCATCGCGTCGGAGTAGTCGAGGTATTGCACACGCGTGTCGGGAAAGAACGTCAGCGCGTGGGTCTCCTCCCCCACATCACCGAGCGATCCAGTCGCGAGTCCTACCGACCAGCCAGAATGGACCAACGCCGTGGAGAGGTAGCGCGCCACCTGCGCCGACCCGCCACGCGGAAAGAAAAGCAGCCCCATCACGACGTGCCCCTTGGCCACCCAGCGACACTACTGCGGGCCGCGAGCGCAATCTTCGTTAGAGCGCTTCGCCGGATTACCGATTTGGGCCATGGTTCGACGCGACGGCGGACCGAGGCGCGTTCGTGGCGACCATTCTTCGGCTCGTGGACTCTAAGGCGAGCCGATCAGCGGACTCGAACCGATTTGGTGTGGTAGCCCGTCGCACCATCAGGTTGTGGCGGTGCCTCGTCGTCGGTTTGGACAACACCGTCGCCGTCGGTTGCACGTACCGTCAGGACGTGGTCGCCGGGGGCGGCGTTTAGCGTCGTGGTCCACTGCACCCACGTGTTGTTCGACGCGACGTTGCCTAGTTGGGCTTCGGTCCAGGCACCGTCGTCGATGCGCACTTCGACTCGGGAGATACCGCGTGTTGGTGCCCATGCGACTCCTGCAATCGGGATTGGCCCGGCAACAAGGTTGGCGCCGCTCCGTGGCACATCGATTCGCGACGCGGTCTTGATGGGCGCCTTCTTCGCCCAACCGCGAGGGATCCAATACGCGTCGAAGTCTTGGAGACGCGTCAGCTCGATTTCGCGCAACCACTTGGTCGCAGACACGTAGCCGTACAAGCCAGCGACAATGAGGCGGGCCGGGTAGCCGTGGCGTTGCGGTAGCGGTTCGCCGTTCATCCCGACGGCGACCATCGCGGTGCGACCGTCGAGCGCGACGTCGGTGGGGAAGCCGACCGTGAAATTGTCGACTGACCGGCCCACGATCTGTGTCGCTCCCGGTTTCAGGCCCGCGCGGTCGAGCAGGTCGGCCAACGGGACGCCGAGCCACGATGCAGTGCCGACGAGTGATCCGCCGACCTCGTTCGATACGCATTGCAATGTGACGGGCTCTTCGACCATGTCCATCGACAGCAGCTCCGCGTAGCTGACGCGGTACGGGCGCTCGACGCGACCGCGGATCTCGAGATGCCAGCTGTCGGCGTTGACGCGGGGAACGAACAGTGCGGTGTCGATCCGGTAGAAGTCGTCGTTCGGCGTGATGTACGGCGAGATTCCCGACACGGCAAAGGGCTGGGAAGCGGGGACTCCCACGACGCGCCTCGCCGTGGGCAGGACGCGAACCGCGACGTTGCCCGCCGAGGTGGCGGCGCGGCGCAGAACCTGCGAGGCGCCGGCCGCAGCCATAGCGATCCCGCCGGACGCAGCAAGCAGGCCGAGGAAGGCCCGCCGCGACCCCTCGGTCACCGTCGGGTCGGCGTTGGCGGGTCGGTCGGCGGCGCCGGTGTTGATCGGTGTCATACGGCGCAGCTGGCGAAGAAGCGCGACGATGGCGGCGCTGCCGGCCGCGGCGCCCAAGCAACTCGCGGCGATGGCGCGACCAGGCGACGCGAGCGGGTCGCTGAGCCCCGCCCATACGCCGATCGCGCCGAACACCGCCATGCCGACCGGACCGGCGGCCCTCCGTCGCAGCGCGGCGGCGCCGAGCCGTGCCCCCGCGAAAAGGCAGACAGCGACGATGCCCACTTCAAGCGCGGTCTTGTCGTTGGTACCAAAGAGCGCGACAGCGGCGTCTTTGAGCGATGCCCCAAACAGGTTGATGACCAGTGTTCCAACCGAGTCGATGAGCGACGGGCCCGGCGAACCGAGCGCGCTGACCACTTCGGTCGTCGCCAACGCGATCGCTGCCGCGGCGACGCCCACAAGCGCGGCGCGGCGGCGTTCGCTCGCCAACACTGCTTCAGTCACCGCTCACCGCTTCGATGCGCTCAGGGTTAGCAGGCCAGCCGTCCGTTTGGGCCGCGCCGGTCGCCCCGACGCTATGTGGTCGCGTGAGCGGCCCAGCCGAATCCGTTGTCGCGTACCTCGACCGCCGCGAAGCCTGCCGCCCGCAACCGGTCCTCGATCGTGGACGGATCGATCGGGTTGTACGTGTCGTCGTGATGCAGCTCCTGTAGCTCGTTGCTCGCGACGCTGTCGGAGGCGACGAACAACGCGCCGGGTCGCACCACGCGCGCCACCTCGGCGAAGAGCTGGTTTTGGAGCGTCTCGGTCGGGACGTGGTGCAGCATCGTGAACGAGACGGCTCCGCTGAATCGTGCGTCCTCGAAGGGCATCGAAGTGGCGTCGCCGCGGACCACCTCGACGTTCGTGTCGCGCAGGCGCTCCGTGAGCGCGGCGGCGAGGTCTTCGTCGATCTCAAGCGCGGTTAGACGAATTAGCTCCGCGCGTAGAAGGTCAGTGGTCATGCCCGGACCCGGGCCCACTTCAAGGACATCGTCGCCAAGGTGGCCGCCCGCGAGGGCGTAGGGAACGATGAAATCGCGGAGCAGGTCGCGCCACCCCTCGCTGCTGCACAAATCGAGGTGTTCGGCGTTCATCGTGTCACACTATCTGCGTGGCTACGCAGATACAAAGGGATCCCTCTGACGAACAGGTGACGACCGCGGTCGAAACGCTCAAACTACTGGCCGACCCGACCCGTCTCCGAATCATCTGGACGCTCCTCCATGGAGAGCACTCGGTCAACGAACTTGCCGACCACGTCGGAGCGCAACCGGCTGCGGTATCCCAGCATCTCGCCAAGCTCCGACTCGCCCGCCTCGTCACGACCCGACGCGAGGGCACAAAGGTCTTCTACGAAGCCGAGAGCCCGCACATCGAGCGGCTGGTCGAGCAGGCCGTGCTGCACACCGATCACCGTCTCGACCGTCCGAATCACAAGCGCCGAGCGCGAAGCGCATGACCGAAACTCACGACCACGCCCCCGGCGGCCACGGGCACCATGACCACGAGCACGACGACCACCGCGGTGTTCTCGGTCGCCTACGGCGCTACTCGCTCCGCACACCCAGCCGCGTGCCCTCGAGGCCGTAGCAACCGTCCTCGATGACCATGCCACCCGCACCGGCGTTCACCTCCGCGCCGCCGTGCTCGTGACGACCGCTACGACCGGAGATCGAGGGAGTTGCGTGGCCTAACGCGTCGACGCGATCGAACTATTACGCGGCAGCGTGGGCGGCTGTCAGCTCGCGCTCCCAGCCTCGTAGAATGCGGCGGACGACGGGCTTGAACGCGACGAGCATCGCGGCCACGAACACGCCGCCCAGGACACCTGGACGCGGGACGAGTTCGAAGTCCATCGTGACCGTGGATCGATCGCCGTCGGGCTCGACTGCCCAGCGTCCTCGCATCGCCTGTAGCGGATAGGGATAGTCCGAGGTATCGACGTCGACCGCGAACTGCCGACCTTCGTCCCAGAGCGTGCATGTTTCGTTCCAACCCCGTCCGAGCGTGTCATAGCAGCGGCGTTGCATCCCGGCTCCCTGCCCGCTCAGCACTTCAACTCGTGAGAGATTGGGCGCGAGCCGCCCGTACAGATCATGGTCGGTGAGCAGGGGCCACACGTCTGACGCGGGGGCGGCGAAGCGCCGTTCGACGTGGACGCGTTCGGGCACCGGCGAATCGAGATCAGCGAAGCGGCTCGCACCGCTACGCGATCGAAGCTGCGATACCGCGAAGCCGGCGACGACCAACGCGACACCACCGAGGATGGGCGCTGCCGCCTGGTCGAGATCCGCCGCCACCAACACGGCGGCGGTGGCTGCGACCCATGCGATGTCGGCCGTCGATATGGCGAGCGTCCCGCGGAGCAGCCCTCGCGGCTCCCGCCCGGCGACGGCCAGGACGAGCGCGGCGAAGACGAGTAGCCCGACCCCGGTCGCGGCGACCACGGGTCGGTTTCCGATGCCGAGGACGCTGTCGATCGGAGCGAAACCGAGAAGGGAGACCAGACCGCCGGCGGCAGAGAACGCGGCATCGGCGCGCAGAGTCCCGCGGAGGTGGTGAAAGGCGACAGTCGAATCCACGCCGTCACGATGACCGGCCGATCGTTCGTTGTCAAGCGCACGATCGTTCGCTATGGTTAGAACGTGCCGACACGACCGAGCGCCCGCGCCGACGTCCTCGCCGTCGCCGCCGACCGCGCCTCGACCGAGGGACTCGAAGGACTCACCATCGGCAGCCTCGCGGCTGGTCTGGGCATGTCCAAGAGCGGGGTCGTCGGACTCTTCGGGTCGAAGACGGACCTCCAAGTGGCGACGCTGCGCGCCGCGTCCGAACGTTTCCAGCGCGAGGTCATCGACGCCGTGGACGCCGACCCCGGCGTCGAGCGTCTCCGGCAACTCGCCTGCCGGTGGCTCGACCACGTTGCCACCGCCTACGCCGGCGGGTGTTTCTTTATCGCCGCAGCGGCGGACCTCGACGGACGGCCCGGCGCAGCACGCGACGTGCTCGTCGCGCTCGAGAGTTCCTGGATCGCCACGCTCTCGGCCGAAGCGAAGCTCGCGGTGCGGCTCGGCGAGCTGCCGCGCGACACCGACCCCGATCAGCTCGCGTTCGAGCTGTTCGCCACACTTCTCGCCGCCAACTTCTGGAACCAGCTGCTCGACGACCCCGGCGGCCTCGACCGCGCTCGCGTCGTCATCGACCGCCTGACCAACCCCGCCGGGTGACGGCGATGCGCATCGGACTGCTCAGTTTCGTGACCGACGAGTCCATGCCCATCGTCGACCTCGCGACCGAGGCCGAGGCCCGCGGGTTCGAGTCGCTCTTCGTTCCGAAGAAGGCGCACCTGCCCGTGAGCCGGCGGACGCCGTGGCCGGGAGGCGTGCTGCCCGATACCTACAAGCGCACCTACGACCCGTTCGTCGCGCTCGCCGCCGCCGCAGCCGTAACGAGCACGATCCGGCTCGGGACCGGAATCTGCATGGCCGTCGCCCGCGACCCGATCATCACGGCCAAGGAGGTGGCATCGCTCGACGCCATCTCGAACGGGCGGTTCGTGTTCGGCATCGGCTACGGCTGGAACGCCGAGGAGATCGAAGACCACGGCGTGCCGTTCGCCAGCCGCGCCGCCGTCCTACGGGAGAAGGTGCTCGCCATGAAGGCCATCTGGAGCGGTGACGAGGCCGGATTCCAGGGCGAACACGTGTCATTCGAGGCGACCTGGTCGTGGCCCAAGCCGCGCCAGCGGCCGCACCCGCCGATCGTGATGGGCTCCAGGGCGAGCGCCGCCAACTTTCGAGACATCGCTGATTACTGCGACGGCTGGATGCCTATCGAATACTTCGGCAAGACCGAGCCGACGAGGTGCTGCCCCCACTCGACGCATTCGCGCCGCTCCTTGATCGATACGCGGGCTGAGGGATGGCCAGCACGCTCATGGTGCTCGAGTCGTCCGCCCGGTGTCGTCGCTCTCGAACCTAGAAGCCTCGTTCGACGTCGATAGCTTCCTCGTCGGCGAAGGCCGCGGCCGCCCCGAGGAAGCGATACGCCCACTCCTGTGCGAGCGGACGTGTTTCGCAGAACACGATCGGCACGTTGGGATAACGGACCTGCGCGGCGGCGAGCATCTCGGCGACCATCGACGGGGCGACGTACTTGAGCCGGAAGACGTCGGCCCAGCGGTCCTCCACCACGATCGCGGCGCGACGCGCCGTTGCGAGTTCGCCGAGCCTGACCAGGAGGCTGCCGTCGACCACGTTCGACGCGAGCTCCGTCAGCTTCTTGCGCTCGACGACACCGACGATCTCACCGTCGACCTCAACGGCGTAGTCGCCGACGGTCAGCGCACGCTTCGTTAGTGCGACCTGTTGGCGCTCGAACTTCCATGCGTACCGCTCGCGGGTGTCGACCACGATCTCGATCACTCCCGCAGCGCTGCGCCGCGTCGGCAACCGCATGCCGGGCCGTGTCTTACGCGTCGTCTTGGCGGACTGCCAGAAGATCCCTTCGCGCCCACCGTTGAGCGTGGTGATCACGAACTGCGAACGGTTCTCCCGGTACCGGTCGAGAACGAGATCGATCGCGACGCCGCGCCGCGTGCAGGTCCGCACCGAGACCTCCTCGACGATCTCGGCGTCATCGGGCCACTCGCCTCGGTGGCAGTACACCTTCGCGGTTCGGGGCCACGTGTCCTTCGCTTTAAGCACCAGCGGCTCAGGCCCGACCGGCACCCACAAGACGTAGGGCAGCGTGGACTCGGTGTCGGGGTTGCGAGCGATCCGGAACACTGCCTCCATCATGCGCGCAACGGGTTCGAGCCGGCGAGGCCGAGCAGCTCCCGGCTCACGTAGAGGCGGCTCGGCCGGCCGGGGCCGTTCGGCTGCACGGTGCCGTGCTCGACGAGCACACTGGCATCGACGAGATCACGTAGCGCGGCGACCGCCGACTTCAGCGGGATCCCCAGCTCGGCCGCAACCGTGGGTCCGGTCAGCACGAGGTGTCGTGGCAGTAACTCGAGAACACGCCACGCCGCCGCGTTGCTGCGCAGGCGCCGAACGCCGGACCGGGGCGCTCCGAGACGTTCCTCCCACACAACACGCATCTGCTCCACCGCGGCGACGAGTTCCTGCTGGGCGCGGCCGGCACCCCACACCGCGTCGGCGAACCATCGCACCCACGTGTTGTGGTCGCCCAGACGAAACAGCACCAACCCGGCGCCGTAGCCGCCGACGTCGGCGGCGATGCTGGCGCTCACCGGCGGTGGCGTCACGATTGCGAGCCGACGCACGAGGACCCACGCGATCAGGACGCGGCCCACTCGACCGTTGCCGTCGGCGAAGGGATGGATGATCTCGAACTGAGCATGGGCGACCGCAGCCTGGCTCACCGGATCGATGTCGTCGCGGCTGACGTAATCGACGAGGTCAGCGAGCAGGGCGGGCACCTCCTCGGGTGGCGGAGTCACGAGGTGGGCGTCGAGCGGTGACGTCCCGCCGATCCAGCCCTGCTCGTCCCGCAGGACGCCGACGTGTCGAGCCGGCGTTGGGCTGCCCGTCATCAAGGTGCGGTGCCAGCGGCACAGGTTCTCGACGGCGAGCGGGGCCGCCGCGGCCTCGTCAAGCGCTTGACTAACGGCGGCCAGGTTGGCAGCTACCCACGCGGCGGCGGCCGGCCCAGCCTGGACGCCGGCTTCGGCGAGAACGATATCAACGACCGGCGCCGTCACTCCCTCGATGAACGACGACGCCACGCCCTCGGCCCGCAGCACGAGACGGCCGAGCGCGGCAAAGTCCTCAGGCATCGTCTCGGCGCCCTGCTCGACGGCGGCCTGCGCCCGAGCGACGCGCGCCACGGTGTCGGCGGTGAGCGCCAAGTCGCGCTCGGCGAGCCGAGTCGGCACGAACGCCTTCGCTCGACGTCCTCGCCAGACGATGGGCACCTCAACACCTGCGGGTTCCACAGAACGCCTTTCGTACGTTTAACGTGTCAAGTGTATGTTATTAACGCTTGGGAGGACGTCGGTCGCTCAGCCGATCAACCGCGTATTGCATTCGCCATACGCGCGAGCTCCCCCGGGATATCGGGGCCGGCGGGCTGGTAGACAATCTCGGTCACGCCCTGCGCCCCAAGCGCCGCGACCTTGTCGCGCAGCTGTGCCGGCGTCCCGCTGAAGCTAAACGCCGGGAGCATGTCCGCGGCCTCGAACACCGCGGCACGGTCGACGTCGGTGATCCGCACTAGGTGACCCTCATGCGTGACGAGGTGGCGCTCGCGCGCGGCGATTGCCTCGATGTCCCGAACCCAGGCCGCACCTCCTGGAAACCTACGCACCGCGTCCGGGCCGCCTCGCTCGTAGGTGGCATGAAATACCACTGCGATGGCGTGACCGGCGGCCGCCAGCACTCTCTCGCTACGCAGGTCCTCGCCTGTCTCCAACACTGTGCCGAACTGCAGCAATGCGTGAGGTCGACCGGCGGCGGCGCTGTTCGGCACACCGGCCGCGAAAATACCGTCACCAACACGGTCCGCGACCGCCGTGCCCTTGGGACCGTCCGCCCCGATATAGACGGCAACATCGACCCGTCGATCGGCGACCATTCCGTCGCTGTGCAACATCCGGATCGGAGCACCCTCCCACTCGACGGTCTCGCCGCGCAGCAAGCCACGCAGCACGCTGACGTAGTCCTCGACGAAGGACCAGCGAAGCGGCCGCTGCCCGAGGGTGTAGCGGCCGGTGAACCCAGAGCCGACGGCCACCGCGACGCGACCAGGTGCGAGACATACGAGCGACGCGATCGCGGCGGCGTTCGTCATCGGGTGGCGCAGGCTCGGCACGAGCACTCCCGGCCCGAGCCCGATCGTCGAGGTGCGGGTCGCGGCGAGCGCGAGCGCAACCCACACGTCGGAGGTGATGGCCGGCGAGTCGTACGCCCAGGCGCGGTGATAGCCAAGACGCTCCGCCTCAACCACGTGATCCGGGGTATCGATGCACGTCACGAATGCACACGACAGGTCCACGGACGCGAACGCTAGATCGTCGACGTATCCACCTCAACGGAGGAGGAGGTCACCGTCACGCACGCCGACGAGTTGGCCCGCTCGTGACGACGAGCTCGTCAGCGGTGAGTGGCTCGCGCACATCGGTCTCATAGCCCGATGCGAGGAGCGGGCCGGGGCGGTCCCCTTCGCAGCGGTGGAGCCACCACGTATCGGGTGCGCCTTTGAGCTCGTGCTCACCCCGCGACGAGAAGTCCAGCCCAGAGCCGAGCACCAGATCCTTCACCGTCGAGGAGACCAGCACCTCGCCCGGCTCGGCGGTCGACGCGATGCGGGCGGCCACGTTGACGGCGAGGCCGATGAGATCTCCGTCGCGCGTCGACTCGCACTCGCCGGTGTGGAGCCCGACCCGGATCTCCAGGCCACAGGACCGGGCCTCGTCGACCATCTCTACGGCGAACCGGACGGCGCGGGCCGGCCGAGCGAAGTGGACGAAGCGGCCGTCACCGGTGTGTTTGATCGCCTGGCCGCCGAAGCGCACCAGCAGGTCGTCCATGCGCCGGTCGTGGTCGTCCAGGCGTGCTAGCCACGCGGCGTCGCCAGCGGCGGCGAGCTGGCGGGTGGAGTCCACGATGTCGGTAAACACGATGGTGGTCAGCACCCGATCGTCGTCGTGGGGCCCGTGGGGCTGACCGGTGAGGAACTCTTCGATCGCGTCGGGCACGGCCTTGTCGTTGCCGATCCAGACCATGTGGTCCTGTCCCGGCAGCACCACCAGCCGGGCGCCCTCGATGCGGCCGGCCAGATCGCGAGCACCCGAGACCGGGATCACTCGGTCCTCTTCGACGTGCAGCACCAGCGTAGGCACATGCACGGCGGCGGCCGCGGCTCGCACGTCGAAGCCGTGGTATCCCTGGAGTACCGACCGGGCCATGCCGGGGCTCATACATGCCCGTTCGATCGCCGGCAGGACCCACGCACGGTCCGGGTCGGCGGCCCAGGTCGGCGCCATCGCCGAGGCCAGGATGCCCTCGCCCCAGTGGGCGCACGCCGCGTCGATGATCGCCCACGCCTGAGCCATCTCGTCAGCGGACACGTCGAAGTCGGGGTACCAGTCGAGCGCGGCCCACGTGTCGAGCAGGATGAGCGCGTCGACCCGGTGCGGCTGTGTCGCGGCCAGGACGATGGACGGCAGCCCACCCTCGGAGTAGCCCAGCACCGCGGCGCGCTCGGAACCTACGGCGTCGAGCACCGCGACCAGATCGGCCGTGCGCTGCTCCATGGTGGGCGCCGCCGGGATGGGGTCGGACAAGCCGGTGCCGGGCTTGTCGAAGAGGATCACCCGGCTGAAGGACCCCAGCCGCTCGAGCATGCCGGTCGCCTGCGGATCGGTCCACCACAGGTCCAGATGCGACATCGTGCCGCACACGAACAGCAGGTCACGCGGGCCGCTCCCGAAGACCTGATACGCGATACTCACGCCGGCGTTGTCTGCATACCGGACGTCGGGGGCCTTCACCGGGCGAAGCGTACCGATACCCGCGTTGATGGGGTGAGGGCTACACGTCGAGGGCGGCGCCGGTTCGCAGGGCGCAGAGTTCCCACAGCCCATCAGCGTCGCCGCCGCGGGTCCACGGAACGCGGTGCTCGCTGCGGCGACGGCGGTCGAGCCAGAAGTGACCGGAATCCAGCGCGCCTGGGTCGGTGGCGAGCCATACGATCGTGTCGGCGCCTTCGTCGGGTGAACGCAGCAGTGGCCTCATCACGCGGTAAAAGGTCGGCAGTCCCGACTTCACACCCGGCGTGTCGACCCATCCGGGATGCATCGCCTGAAACACGACCTCACTGGCCGGGACACGAGACGCCCACGCGTGGTTGAGCACAACCTGTGCGCGCTTGGCGCGGGCATACGCCGTGGCTCCCTTGTAGTTGACAGCCGACATCTCGAGCGTGTCGAGGTTGAGGCGCTGGGCGTACATGCCTCCCGACGAAACCGTGATGACGCGCGCCGGACCGCGCGCGGCGCGCAACGCAGGCAACAGCAGACTCGTAAGAAGGAACGGTCAGAGCACCTGCGCAGCCAGCGTTGCTTCGCTGCCGTCAGGGGCTCGGCGGTAATCGACCGTAAGTGCGCCGGCGTTGTGCACCAAGACCTCGAGCACCGGATTGACGGCGGTGAACCGTTCGGCGAAGGCGCGAACAGCTTCGAAATCGGCCACGTCCACGACGTCGAAGTCGACATCGGCGCGCTCCCCCGCCTCGCCAAGAATGATCGACCGGGCGGTGGCCGCCTTGGCCTCGTTGCGGCCGATGATGCGCACGGCCGCACCGCGCTTTGCCAGCTGCATCGCTACCGCGAGCCCGATTCCCGACGTCGCACCCGTCACGAGAGCGGTCTTGCCCGCGAGTGGCTGACCGGCGTCGTCAGTCCAGTGCTGCGTGGCGCGACGAACGTTGACACCTAGACGGGTGAAACTGCCGGCAACCGTTGCCTCCAGCGCGGCGTCGATCACGCCGGCCAGAGCGCCTACCTGTGGTTCGTTGTGACCCGAGTCCATACAGGACTACGTCGACGTCCCTATGCGTGGACGACCTAGCCGGAGCTCGGTTCGGTCCTCGCTCTACCAAGCCCTCACTCGCCTACCTGCGGCTGAACTCGCGCATCGGACGGGACGGTGCGACAAGCGGCCAGAGACGCTCGCGTTCGACCGCCGTGGCCCGGTGGTTCGATGAGCATGTTCAACGACATGAGCAACCCGAACGTGTTCACACGACGCTCGTCGTCGATCACGGCCTCGATAGCCACGAGGATGCCGCCCGACGGAAGTCGTCGTACGCCTTCGAGATCTCGGGCTAGAGAGCCAAACCAACAGTCTCGCGTCCGTCTGGCGCAAGCCGAATTAGCAGGCGTTCGTACGTTCCAAAACTTTTTTGAATTGGGTCTTGTCGAACGCGCGTTCGGGTGGTTAAGTCGGAGTTGTGAAGGAGTTTCTGGTCAGCGGGTTGCGCGAGTTGGTGGAGCGAACCGCGGATGAGTTCGAGCCCGGCGAGCTCGGTGTGTTGACGGCGGAACGGGCCGTTTCGGAGTGGGCTGCAATCGAGCGGATCGCGTGTGCGGCGAAGTTGCGGTCTGCGGCGCGGGCCGAAGACATCGGCCTCGATGCCGAGCAGGCCGTGGCGAATGCGTCGGGGGTCACTTCGGGCCAGGCGCGTAAGCAAACGAGGCTGCGCAAGAAATTGACCGGAAAGACACAGACCGCCGACGCGTTCGACAAGGGCGAGCTCTCAACCACGCAGGCCGACGCGATCGCCGACGCGGTCGAGGCCAACCCTGACGCAGAGCAGTCTCTGCTCGATCTCGCTGGCCGCGCGTCGGCGTCGGATCTGTTGTCGGAATGCGACCGGGTCAAACGCGACGCGTTAGACGCCGACGGCACTCTGGCCGCACGCCAACGCGAGGCGCGTGCGTTTCGGTCGTGGACCGACGGGCTGGGCATGACGTGCTTCAGTGGCCGCCTCGAACCGGTGGCCGGCGCACAGATGATCGCGGAGATGGAGCGCCGAGCCGACCGGTTCTACCGGGCCCAAGTCCAAGCGAAACAGCAGACGATCGACACCCTCGAGCAGCGCATGGCCGACGCGCTCACCGAGATCGTCTCGACAGGCAGCGGCAACGGGAACGGAAAGCGACGCGGTCCCCGCACGATGATCCAACTCCTAGTGACCAAAGCCGCCGTCGAGCGCGGCTTTATCCAGCCGGGCGAAAAGTGCGAGACAGCGCAGGGCCGACCAATCCCGATGGGCGCAGTCGACCACGCCCTGCTGGACCCGGACACGAAAGTGGAAGAGGTCGTCTTCGACGAAGTCGACGTGCGCGCAATCATCTCCTACAAGCGCTACAGACCGGCCCGATTACAGGACGCGCTCAACGCGCGCGGACGGGTTTGTGCCGCGCCAGGATGCGGCCGCACGAAGGGCCTGCAGAGTGACCACACGGAGGACTTCGCCAAGGGCGGGCCCACGTGCGCGACCAACCTCAAGTGGCTTTGCTACTACCACCACGATCTGAAAACACGCGGGCTTTACCGGCTCTGGGAAGACGAAAACGGCACATGCCACTGGGACCCAATCCCCCGCGCCGGCAAACAGGCCTAGCAACCGACCGCGGAAATGGCGAAGGCGTGAGCTATGTGCGGGTGGGGCGCAGGAACGCGCCGTCGGCGCCGACGACTTCGGTGCCGGTCGCGTCGGCGGCCTGGGTCGCGTTGAGCGGGACGAGCGTCGATGTGGCGGTCGCGCAGACGCGGTCTTTGGCGTCGACGATGGAAGCTTCGGCGTGGATGGCCGTGGTGTCGGTGTCGAGGAGCGCCGCCTCGACGCGGTACGACCGGTCGACGCGGACCGGTCGCTCGAATCGAACCGACAGTTCGGACGTGACGGCGAACGCGCCGCCGATGGCGATCGCGGCCCAGGCCATCGCCTCGTCGAGGATGGCCGAGACGATGCCGCCGTGCACGAAGTTGGGCGCGCCGGAGAACTCGGGGCCGAGGCTGAACGTGGCGACCACGACATGGCGGGCTTCGTCGTGGGCGAACGGCACTCGCAGGCCCTGGGGGTTGGCGCGTTCGCACACGAAGCAGTTCGACTCGAATCCCCATTGCGCGTTGTCCAAGACCTTCATTACGGCTCCTTCGTCGTCGCGAACACGAAATCCGCTCGGGTACGGTGATACTCCGTGCCTGGAAGCCAAACGTATGTGAGCCGGGTTACAGGCCTCATGTCACCGCGTTTGTCTCTTGCCCGCGTCGCCGCTGCGGGTGGCGTCGGTTACCTGCTCGGAACGTTGCCGTCGGCTCACCTGGCGGCGCGGCTCGCCTCGAAAGGGCGCGTCGACCTGCGTGACGCGGGCTCGGGCAATCCGGGAGCGGCTAACGCGATGGCGGTCCTGGGGCCGCGTTGGGGCCAGGGAGTCTTAGCGGCTGATATCGCGAAAGCGGCGTTGGCGTGTCGGGCCGGACGACACCTCGCTGGCTCGGCGGGCGAGCACGTCGCCGGGACGGCCGCAGTCATCGGGCACTGCTACCCAATATGGAACGGCTTCCGAGGCGGCAAGGGTGTGGGGTGCAGCGTCGGACAGGTGCTCGCCACCTTCCCCGCATACTTCCCTGTCGATCTCGCGGTTGCGGCTGCGACGGCGGCGGGT
>JACCXE010000357.1 GCA_013697265.1 Actinomycetota bacterium
AAAATCGTCGAGCTCTACGGCGGCACCGAGGGCCAACTGGCGTGCGTGATCAGCGGCGTCGAGTGGCTCGAACACCGCGGGTCGGTCGGCCGGCCGATGACGGGCGAGATCATGATCTGCGACGAAGCCGGCACGGAACTGCCCGTCGGTGAGGACGGCGAAGTATGGCTGCGCTCGGGCCGCGACACCCCGACCTACACCTACATCGGTGCCGAAGCGCGCCAGCGCGACGGCGGATGGGAGAGCCTGGGCGACAACGGCCACGTCGACGCCGACCGCTACCTCTACCTGGGTGACCGGGTCGGCGACATGATTCTCAGCGGCGGCGCCAACATCTACCCGGCCGAAGTCGAAGCCGCGCTACAAGAGCACCCGTCGATTGAAAGCTGCGCGGTGATCGGCCTGCCCGACGAGGACTTCGGCAACCGGGTACACGCGATCGTGCAGGCCGACCCCGCCGCGTTCGACCAGGACGACGTGCTCGCCTTCCTGGCCGAACGCCTTGTGCGTTACAAGCTGCCGCGTACGTTCGAGGTCGTCGACGAACCGCTACGCGACGACGCCGGCAAAGTGCGCCGCGGCGAACTGAAGGCGAAGCGGTTGTAGACGCGAAGATGCCGCGGCGTGTCGTTCAAGAAGGCCCTGAACGACGTGATCCGCGAGGGCGCGCGAGCCGGTAGCCGACGTGAGTTTCGAACACCGGTCGCCTCCCTCGGCCAACCGGCAGTGAGTCTTGATCGGGCGCTCGCGTTGGCGGCCGAGCTTGAAGACGACGAGCTGACCGCCCGCATCCGCGACCGAAAGTGAAACTCGTCGACGCCAACGTGTTGCTGTACGCGGTCAACGCCGACGCCGAACACCACGCCTCGGCGCGGCGATGGTTGGACTCGGCGTTGTCAGGTGACGACACCGTGGCCTTCGCGTGGATCGCGCTGCTGGCTTTCGCGCGACTCGTCACCAAGGCCGGACTGTTCCCGCAACCGCTGACGACCGATGAAGCGTTTGACCGCATCGATGCGTGGCTCGGCCAACCTAACGCCGTCGTGGTTGCGCCCACCGCTCGCCACACCTCGGCGCTGCGGGAGATGTGTGCGACGCCGGGGCTGGGCGGCAACCTGGTAATCGACGCGCATCTCGCCGCGCTCGCCGTCGAACACAAGTGCACGATCGTTTCCTACGACCACGACTTCTCGCTGTTCCCAAACATCTCATGGGAACCGCCGGCGTAGCTACCACGGCTAAAGAGCGAGTTGGACGGCGGGCCCCGCCAAGCTGTCGAGGACGGCGACCAGCGCCGTCGCCGCGGCCGACCGGAAGGCTTCGGCCCGAAACGCGACACGCACCCGGCGCACCGGCCCCGTTCGAAGCGGTCGCAAACAGATGTCGTCACGGGCGCTGATCGCGGCCAGCGCCGGCAACAGCGAGAGCCCCAGACCGGCAGCGACTAAAGCCTGCTGCGCCTGGAAGTCATCCGACGTGTACAGCGGCTCGAGCCAGGCCTCGAAACCGGCCTCGGCACAGAGGCGGCGCAGATCTTCGCCCCATGGCGCGCAGCCATTCGAGCTGCCCGTGATCCGTTCGCCGCGCAGGTCGACGATCGCCAGTGCAGGTTTGGCGGCCAAAGGGTGCTCGCGGGGCAACATCACGAGGAACGGGTCGGCGCAGAGGTCGAGATATTCGATGTCTGTCGGGCCGGCGACATCGCGTCCCTCATACGTGCGGTACGCCGGCCAGCTCGGAAGGTCGAAGACCACGGCCAAATCGAGTTCCCGGTTGGTCAGGCGCCGGACGCTGTCGGCGGGTTCGCCGTCGACGAGTCGCACCTCGACGTGCGGATGCTGCAAACGGAAGACGGCGACGGCCGCGGCGGCAAACCCCGCGGTGGCCGTCGGGAACGAGCCGAGCACGACGCGTCCCGTCTCACCCGAAACCAGCGAGTCGACCTCGGCCCGCGCGTCGGCAAGACGATTGAGGACTACCTCGGCGTGACGGCGCAAGATCTGTCCGGCGACGGTCAGGCGAACCCCGCTGCGGCTGCGCTCGAACAACTTGACACCGACGTCTCGCTCGAGCGCGGCGACCTGCTGCGAGACCGCGGACGGCGTGAGAAACAACGTCTTCGCTGCGGCCGCGAAGCTGCCGGCGTTCGCCGCGGCCAATAGCACTGCCAACCGATCGCTACTGATCATGTAGAAACGCTAATGGGAGCGGTGAGCACACGTCGTGACCAAATCTCGTGCCACGGGGCACGCGACTGTCACGATCACCGGATGACGATCACGTCCGACGGGGTCGTCGGCAAGCTGGGCGTCGCGGTGGTAGCTGCGGCGCGGCCTGTCGCCGAGCGCTTCGCGGAAATGCTGCGCGAGCACTACGACGTGCGAACAATGAACGCCCGCGACGGGGCGCCGATCGCGACACCGATGAGCAGCGACATCTGGTTGGTTGACATATCGAACGCGGATGCGGCCACGGTGACCGCGCTTAGTCAAAATGCGATCGGCGGTCGCGGTTCGCTAATCGTGTTCACTACGACGCGTGACTCCGCCGCTGGTATCGCGGCACTCGACGCGGGAGCCGACGAACTACTGACCACCACGATGCCGCCCGAGGAAGTGGTATCGCGCGTTCGGGCCGCGGTGCGCCGCCGGACCAACGCCCCCGATACCGCAGCGCAGGCTCCGGTAGCGGCGGCGTTGCAGGGTGGGCCGATCGTCGTTGACCTCGAGCAGCGTCGGGTTGAGATCGACGGCAAGTTGGTGCATCTGACCGCACTCGAGCTCAAGCTGCTCGCGTACTTTTTGATCCACGCTGAGGAGCCGATATCGAGAGCCCGCTTGATGGACGCGGTGTGGGGATACTCCATCGGAAATGTGGCCACGGTGACGGTGCACGTGCGCCGCCTGCGGGAGAAGATCGAACGCGATCCGTCGAACCCGCGGCTTATCCGAACCGTGTGGGGTTTGGGCTACCAGTTCTCGCCGTG
>JACCXE010000364.1 GCA_013697265.1 Actinomycetota bacterium
GCGCGGCGTCAGCGACGCGGAGCGGTTGACGATCGTGATCGCTCCGCAGAGCTACATCAACGACGTGGAACTCGCGGCTGCCACAAAGCACGAATGACCGACATCAAACGCGTGCGCGAGTGGCTGCGCATAACCGACAACGCGGTTGTGCTTAGCGGCGCCGGGATCTCGACCGATTCGGGCATTGCCGACTTTCGCGGCCCCAATGGCATCTGGACAAAGGACCCCGCAGCCGAGAAGGCCGCGCACATCGACCATTACATGTCGGACCCCAAGGTGCGCGAGCGGGCGTGGCAGAACCGCCTCAACGCACCCTTCTTCGCCGCGCAGCCCAACGACGCGCACCGCGCCGTCGCCGAACTGCAACTTCTCGGGTCGGTGTCGTGGGTGGTCACGCAGAACATCGACGGCTTGCATCAAGCCGGAGGGTCACCGCCCGAGACCGTCCTCGAGCTCCACGGCACCGTCTGGCGCACGCGGTGCATGAACTGCGACGACCAGCGTCCGATGGACGAGACCCTCGATCGCGTCCGCGCCGACGAAGCCGACCCACCGTGCCTCGTGTGCGGCGGCATCTTGAAGTCGGCCACGATCAGTTTCGGCCAGTCGCTCGACCCCGACGTGCTCGACCGCGCGGCCCAGGTGTGCGGCAACACGCCGCTGCTCATCGTGATCGGCTCGACACTGGGCGTGTATCCGGCGGCCGGGCTTGTGCCCCTCGCGGTGCGGGGCGGCGCGACGCTCGTGATCGTCAACGACATGGCCACCGACTACGACGAGCTGGCAGACGTTCTCGTGCGCGAGCCGATCGGCGACGTCGTACCTGCCTTCATGCCGAACTACCAGTCGCCGTAGTGCACCACTTCGTCGCGGGGTTTGTGGCCGCGGCGAAGCGACGGCGACGGTACGTCGCGGTTTGCGGGATGACCGATCGCGATCGCGCCGATCGGCATGAACTGGTTCGGAATACCGAACTCGGCTCGCACCGCGTCTACGCGCTGCCCGAAGATGCCGAAGAAGAGCGCGCCGAGGCCCTCGTTCACGACGGCGAGCTGCAGCTGCATCGCCGCGAACCCGGTGTCGATGTGCCAGTAGGGGACAGGCCACCGGGTCGGGTCCCGGTCGGTCCACCCCTTGTCGGGCTCGGCGTAACGGTTTAGATACGCCGACTCGTTTGAGCACGGCACCACGATCACCGCCGCATCGAACAGGCCGGGCCAGCCAAATGTGGCCCGTCTGTCCGCCGAGAACGTGGAGCGCCAGAAGCGCTCGGTTTCCTCCGGCCCGACCAGAACCAGGAACCCCCATCCCTGCGTGAACCCGGCGGACGGGGCGCGCCGCGCCGCGTCCAGGATGCGGTCGAGCGCAGCGCGGTCGACGGGATCGGTAGTGAAGTTACGCACCATCTTGCGCCGGGCGATCACGTCGTCGAAGTCCACGCCAGCAACCTACGCGTGACAGACGTCACATCTCACGTGACGCCGCAACGCCAAGTGCTCGGTGCGCATCGTGCAAACGACGTAGGGGAATGTCGACCTAGCCGGTAGGGTTTAACCCCACTATGGCGAGTGCACGTGACCTTTTGGCGGCTGCGAAGGCCGAGATTCGCGAGATCGATGGTGCCGGTGCGGAAGAGCGTTTGAAGCAGGGCGCGCTCTTGCTCGACGTCCGCGAGGCCGACGAATACGAGCAGGGTGCGCTGCCCAACGCGCTGCACCTGCCCCGCGGCTATCTCGAGGTGCAGATCGAGGGCAAGATCCCCGATCACGGCCAGGAAATCATCGTGCAGTGCGCGGGCGGCGTTCGTTCCGCGTACGCAGCCAAGACGTTGGGCGACCTCGGATACACGAACGTGGTTTCGTTGGCCGGCGGGTTCAACAAGTGGAAGGACGAGGGGCGGCCTTGGAAGGTGCCGGCCGCGCTCACACCAGAGCAGCGCAACCGCTACGGCCGGCACCTGTTGCTGCCCGAAGTCGGCGAAAAGGGCCAGCAGAAGCTGCTCGACTCGAAAGTGTTGATGCTCGGCGCGGGTGGCCTCGGTTCGCCCGCAGCGCTCTACCTCGGCGCGGCCGGCGTCGGCACGCTTGGAATCATCGACATGGACGTGGTCGACGCCTCGAACCTGCAGCGCCAGATCCTGCACAACATGGACCGCATCGGCGACCGCAAGGTCGATTCGGCCAAGAAGACCATCGCCCTGCTCAACCCCGACGTAAACGTCGTGACCCACGACGTTCGGCTCGGGGCCGACAACATCCTCGACATCATCGACGGCTACGACGTGATCGTCGACGGTACGGACAACTTCCCTACGCGCTACCTCGTCAACGATGCGTCGCTGTTGAAGAAGATTCCCGTGGTCTACGGAGCGATTTTCCGCTTCGAGGGCCAGGTGTCGGTTTTCAAGCCCTATGACGGCCCGTGTTACCGCTGCATGCTGCCGATCCCGCCGCCCGCCGACCAGGCCCCGTCGTGCTCGGAAGCCGGTGTGCTTGGCGTGCTGCCCGGCATTATCGGCTCGTTGCAGGCAATGGAGGCGATCAAGCTGCTGCTGGGCCTGGGCGATCCCCTGGTCGGCCGCCTCATGTCCTACGACGCGCTCGAAGAGCGATTCCACAACTTCAAGTTGCGCCGCGACCCCGAGTGCCCGGCCTGCGGCCCCGACGCGCCGCCGATCCAAATCGCCGAGTACGACGATCTCTGCATGCCGCACCCGATCGCGCCTCCGTCCTAATCAATCGCCCTAATGGGGGTACGGTGATTGAACACGCGATGACGCGTGGCAGAACCGCAACGGTGCGGGGGGTAACAGACATATGACCGATACTGCGTCCAAAGATGTGACGGAGCTCGATCACGTAGTGATCCGCTTCGCGGGGGACTCCGGTGATGGCATGCAGCTCACCGGCGACAGGTTCACGAGCGCCTCGGCGCTATTCGGGAACGACCTGTCGACCCTTCCCGATTTTCCAGCAGAGATTCGAGCGCCCGCCGGCACACTGGCGGGCGTTTCTGCTTTCCAGGTCAACATCTCCGACCACGACATCCTCACGCCAGGCGACTTCCCGACCGTGCTCGTCGCCATGAATCCGGCCGCGCTCCGGGCGAATCTGGTCGACGTTCCGCGTGGCGGCACGGTCATCGTGAACAGCGACTCGTTCGAAGAACGCAACCTCAACAAGGCGGGCTACGCAACGAACCCGCTTGTCGACGGCACCCTCGACGGCTTCGACGTGTATGAGGTCCCGATGACGAGCCTCACCGTGGAAGCGACCAAGGAACTCGGCGTGAAACCACGCGACGCCGAGCGGTCCAAGAACTGCTTCGCCCTCGGCATCGTCAGCTGGATGTACACGCGGCCGTTGGAAGCAACGACGGCGTGGATCGAGACGAAGTTCGCCAAGTCGCCGCTCGTTATGCAGTCGAACCTCGCGGCGTTCCGCGCTGGCTACAACTTCGGCGAAACCGCCGAACTCTTCGCGAGCTCGTACGAGATCAAGCCGACCATGTTCGATCCGGGCGACTACACCAACGTCAGCGGCAACACCGCGTTGGCCTGGGGCCTCATTGCCGCGTCACAACTAGCCAGGCTGCCGTTGTTCCTCGGCAGCTACCCGATCACGCCGGCATCCGACATCCTCCACGAGTTGTCGAAGCACAAAAACTTTGGCGTGCGCACCATGCAGGCAGAAGACGAGATCGCCGGCATCAGCGCGGCGATAGGCGCCGCGTTTGGTGGCCACCTGGCGATCACCACCACGAGCGGCCCCGGAGTCGACCTCAAAGCCGAGGCCATGGGTCTGGCCGTGAGCCTTGAACTGCCGCTGATCATCGTGGACATTCAGCGCGGCGGCCCGTCCACTGGCTTGCCTACCAAGACCGAGCAGAGCGACCTCATGCTTGCTATGTACGGCCGCCACGGCGAGTCGCCCATGCCGATCGTCGCAGCCAAAACACCGTCGCACTGCTTCGATGCCGCGATCGAGGCGGCGCGGCTCGCGTTGAAGTACCGCACGCCGGTGCTGCTGCTGTCCGACGGCTACATCGCCAATGGTTCGGAACCGTGGCGCCTGCCCGACGTAGCCGACCTACCCGACATCGCCGTCGACTTCGCCACCGAGCCGAACCACACCTCAGACAAGGGCGAGGCCGAGTTTTGGCCCTACCTGCGCGACACCGAAACCCTCGCTCGCCCGTGGGCCGTTCCGGGCACGCCGGGCCTTGAGCACCGCATCGGCGGTCTCGAAAAGGAAGACGGCACCGGCAACGTCAACTACGACGGCGTCAACCACGAGCGCATGACGCGACTGCGCGCCGCGAAGGTGGCGGGCATCGTCAAGGACATCCCCGGCGTCGAAGTCGACGACGACGGCGCTCGCGATTTGCTGGTGGTCGGGTGGGGCTCGACCTATGGGTCGATCGGCGCCGCTGTGCGCCGAGTCCGGGCCCGGGGCATGAAGGCCAGCCACGCCCACGTCATGCATCTGTTCCCGTTTCCATCGGATCTCGGCGAAGTGCTGCGCCGCTATAAACGCGTGCTGGTACCCGAGATGAACATGGGCCAACTCAGCCGGCTGTTGCGCGCGGAATTCCTCGTCGACGCCCAGTCGCTCACCAAGATTCAAGGCGCGCCGTTCAAAGCATCGGAGATCGAGGCCGCGATGTTGGCGCTACTCGACAATCCGTCCCCGGAGGTGTCCTGATGACGACCGTCGACGTTCCCATCACCAGCCGTAAGGACTGGATGTCGGACCAAGAGGTTCGATGGTGCCCTGGCTGTGGCGACTACTCGATCCTTTCGGCCGTTCAGTTGATGATGCCCGACCTCGGCGTTCGGCGCGAGAACACCGTGTTCGTGAGCGGTATCGGATGCGCGGCTCGCTTCCCGTATTACATGAACACCTATGGCATGCATGGCATTCACGGGCGGGCGGCTGCGATCGCGACCGGGCTGGCCGTCGCTCGTCCCGACCTCGACGTGTGGGTGATCAGCGGCGACGGCGACGCGCTGTCCATCGGAGGCAACCACCTCATCCACGCGCTGCGCCGCAACATCAACCTCACGATCCTCATGTTCAACAACCAGATCTACGGGTTGACCAAAGGCCAGTACTCGCCGACTTCGGAAGTGGGCAAGGTTACCAAGAGCACGCCGTTCGGCTCGGTCGACACGCCGTTCAACCCGATAAGCCTGGCGCTCGGCGCGGAAGCCACCTTCGTGGCCCGAACCCACGACATGGATCGCAACCACATGATAGAGACGTTCAAGCGGGCCCATGACCACAAGGGCGCATCCTTCGTCGAGGTGTACCAGAACTGCAACGTCTTCAACGACGGCGCGTTCGCGGCGGTCACGGCCAAGGAGAATCGTTCCGACAACCTCATCCCGTTGCAACACGGCGAGCCCATTCGCTTCGGGGCGAACAACGACAAGGGCGTGGCGCCGGACGCGCAGGGTCACTTCCAAGTGGTGAACGTGGCCGATGTCGGCGAGGACGCGCTGGTGGTGCACGACGAGTCACGCGACAGCGCGGCCCACGCGTTCGCGCTGTCGCGCCTGGCCCGCGGCCCGCACGAGCCGACACCGGTCGGCGTGTTCCGCGCCGTCGAGCGCGATCATTACGGAGCGCTGGTGGGCGACCAGATCCTCGACGCGCAGGCCAAGCGGGGCAGCGGCGACCTAGCCGCGCTGCTGCGCTCGGGCGCGAGCTGGACGGTCGAGTAGCTCCGGCGTCACCGTATTAGGGCGGCACCGACACGCCCGCGTACTCTTGGGGCATGGCCGACAAAGGTGAAGACCGGCGCCGCACCGACTCCGGAATCGAAATCAAGGCCTTCTACGGACCGGATGATCTGGCCGGCTGGGACGCGGAAGCACGCGTCGGCACGCCCGGCCACGCGCCTTACACCCGCGGCCTCCGTGAGTCGCTGTACCGGGTGCGGCCATGGACCATGCGGCAATACGCGGGCTTCGGCACCGCCGAGGCGACCAACGAACGTTGGAAGTTGCTGCTCGCTGCGGGCTCGACCGGCTTGTCCTGTGCCTTCGACCTACCCACGCAGATGGGTTACGACTCCGACCATCCCCGGGCCGACGGCGAGATCGGCAAGGTCGGCGTAGCCATCGACTCGATCGACGACATGCGGCTGCTGTTGGCCGGCCTGCCCCTCGACGAGGTGTCGACGTCGATGACGATCAACGCGACCGCCTCAATCCTGCTCTTGCTCTACCAGTTGGTGGCCGAGGAGCAGGGTGTCACCGGCGCGCAACTCAACGGCACGATCCAGAACGACATCCTCAAGGAGTACGTCGCCCGCGGCACCTATGTGTTTCCGCCCCGCCCGTCGATGCGCGTCATTACCGACATTTTCAGCTACTGCGCCGAGTTCATTCCGAACTGGAACACGATTTCGATTTCCGGATATCACATCCGAGAAGCGGGTTCGTCGGCCGTGCAAGAGATCGCGTTCACCATCGCTAACGGCATCGCCTACGTGCAGGCCGCGGTCGACGCGGGCATGAACGTCGACGACTTCGCGCCGCGCTTGTCCTTCTTCTGGAACGCGCACAACAACTTCTTCGAGGAAGTGGCCAAGTACCGCGCCGCCCGCCGCATGTGGTCGCGCATCATGACCGACCGCTTCGGCGCGAAAGACGAAAAGAGCAAGCTGCTGCGCTTTCACACGCAGACCGGTGGGTCAACGCTCACCGCGCAACAACCCGAGAACAACATCATGCGCGTCACGCTCCAGGCCCTCGCCGCGGTGATGGGCGGCACTCAGTCGCTGCACACCAATGGCTTCGACGAAGCGCTCGGCCTGCCAACGGCGTCGGCGGCCACCCTGGCGCTGCGGACACAACAGGTCATCGCTTACGAATCGGGTGTTGTCGACGCCACCGACCCCCTCGGTGGCAGCTGGTTCGTCGAAAGCCTCACCGATCAGGTGGAAGCGGCGGCAACGGCTTACATCGACAAGATCGACGGCATGGGTGGCGCGGTGGCCGCGATCGAGGCCGGCTTCATGCAAGACGAGATCGAGCAGGCCGCGTACGCCTATACGAAGGCGATCGACGCGGGCGACAAGGTCATCGTGGGCGTCAACAAGTTTCAGACCGAGCAACTCGAACCGCCCGAGGTGTTCCCGATCGATCCCGCACTGCAGCAGTCGCAGATCGAGCGGGTCAAGAACACGCGGGCCACGCGCAACCAGGCCGAGGTCGACGCGGCGCTGGCCGACCTCGAAGCCGCGGCGCGGGGCACGCAGAACGTCCTCGCTCCGATGAAGAACGCGCTGAAGGCCCGAGCCACGCTGGGCGAGGTCAGCGATACGCTGCGCGCCGTGTTCGGAGTGCACCAACCCCGGTGACAGTCCGGTTTGTAGTCATCGGCGGGGGGCCTGCGGGAGTCCAGGCGGCCAGTTGGGGAGCTCGGCTCGGGGCCGAGGTCACAGTGGTCGAGCGCGAAGTGCTGGGCGGTGCTGCGAACCTTTGGGACTGCATTCCGTCCAAAGCGATGATCGCGACCGGTGGCGAAATGACCTCGGCCCGTCGGGCCCAGAGCATGGGCTTGCACGCCCTGGAAGCCAAGCCCGACTTCGACGCGCTGCGCGGTCGTATCGGCGCGATCACCGAGCACCTCAACGTGTCGCAGACCGAATTGTTGCAAAGCCAAGGCGTGCACTTGCTGCACGGCAGCGGACGACTGTCGGGCCCTCATGGCGTGATCGTCGACACTGATACGGGTCAGCACGAACTTGAAGCCGATGCGATCTTGATCGCGACAGGCAGCCGTCCGCGGCTACCCGACTGGGCACCGATCGACGGCGAGCGCGTGCTCATCACGCGTCAGGCCTACCCGCCGGCCGAGTTGCCCGAGCACCTCATCGTGGTCGGCTCGGGTGTGACCGGCGTTGAGTTCGTGCACATGTTCCGCTCGTTCGGGTCGAAGGTCACGCTGATAGTGAGCCGCCAGCAAGTGCTGCCCGGTAAAGACCCGGAAGTCGCGGCCGCGCTCGAAGACGACTTCCTGCGCAGCGGCGTGGTGTTGTTGAAAGGCGCTCGAGCCAGCGGCATCGAGCGTGCCGGCAGCGAGGTCACGGTGTCGTGTGAGGACGGCCGCAAGGTTGTGGGGTCGCATGTGCTTCTCGCGATCGGATCGGTGCCCAACTCGAGTGGCCTGGGCCTTGAGGAAGCCGGCGTCACCGTCGACGCCAACGGCTACGTGCCGGTGAACCAGCACTGCGTAACCAACCTCAGCCACGTGTACGCCGCGGGCGACGTGTCGGGCCGGTTGCCACTGGCCTCGGTGGCGTCGGTGCAAGGGCGCAAGGTGGCCGAGCACGTAATGGGGCTGCATACGCGTGAGCACCGTCACCTCGACTACGACAAGGCGGCCTCGGCGATATTTACCGAACCCGAAATCGCCGACGTCGGCTTGGCCGAAGCCGAGGCGTTCGCCATCGGCCGCAAGCTGCGGGTCACGAAGGTGCCATTCGCGGCCAACGCTCGCGCACTGATCGACGGCGATCCGCGCGGATTCGTGAAGATCTTGAGTGACCCGAACACGGGTGTGGTGCTGGGCGGTTCCATCGTGGGGCGGGGCGCGGCCGAACTGATTTCGGTGCTCGCGCTGGCCGTTACCGCGAATCTCAAAGTCACCGACATCGTCGAGTCGCTGTTGGTGCACCCGGCCCTTGCCGAAGCGCTCGCCGACGCCGCCGAGTAGGCGCCTCGCCGCGCTGTTGGCGGTCGCCGCGGCGCTAACCAGCTGCACCCGCGAAGACGTCGGCGAGAATCGGCCGAGAGCGACTACGCGCCGCTCCGCCGCGGCTGCCACGGCTTCCTCAACGATCGCGGTCGGCGACGACAGCCCGCTGATCGTGGCCGCCGGCGACGTGGCTTGTCGCGCTGGTATGCCACCTGGGTCCGGGCAGTGCCAGCAGGAGGCGACTGCGGCGCTGATCGAGTCGATGCACCCGGCGGCCGTGTTGGCCGTGGGTGACCTTCAGTACGAGCGGGGTGAGAAGGCAAACTTCGACTCGTCGTACGCCGCCAGTTGGGGCCGCTTCAAGGGCATCACCCACCCGGCGGTTGGCAACCACGAGTGGGCCACGTCGAACGCGTCGGGTTACCGCACCTACTTCCCGAGCGCGGTTGCCGGTGGTCGCACCTACTACTCCTTCGACGTCGGCAATTGGCATCTGATCGCGCTTGATTCCAACTGCCGCAGCGTCGGGGGCTGCCAAGCCGGCTCGCCTCAGGAGGGCTGGTTACGGGCCGACCTCGTTGCCCATCCCGATCGATGCACGCTCGCGTACTGGCATCACCCCCGCTGGTCGTCGGGCTACCACCACAGCGACGACGGGTACGACGCGTTCTGGCAGGCGCTCGCCGGCGCCGGCGCGGACATCGTGATTAGCGGCCACGACCATCACTACGAACGGTTCGGCCCGGACCGCGGCATCCGTCAGTTCGTGGTGGGCACCGGCGGCCGAAGTCTCTACCCGGTGTTCGGGCTCGAACGGCGCAGCGAGGTGCGCGACAGCAACACGTTCGGCGTGCTCGCGCTGCGCCTAGGTGAAAGCGGCTACAGCTGGCGGTTCCTGCCCGCGGCCGGCGGGACGTTTACCGATGAGGGGTCAGCTGGCTGCTGATTGCGTTGAGCGCGGCGCGCTCCTAACGCATGCGCGCCGCGACCTGGTTACGCACCGCCGGCATTGTGGCGTAGAAAGCGCCGCCCGGGCAATCGGTAGTGCCGACGTCGCGGTGCCCGCCGATGTTGGCGAACACCTTTTCGGTACCACTCACCGGATTTCTGTAGCGCGACGCGCCGTTCGGATCGATGTGGTG
>JACCXE010000368.1 GCA_013697265.1 Actinomycetota bacterium
CCGATGTCGAGGATGCGGCGGTAGTTCGGCAGCGTGCCGTAGTTGGCGAACGCTTTCGCCGCGGTGGCGCGTCCGTCGGCCTCGTCGTCGCAAACGGCGACGGGCAGCCCGGCCACGATGCGTGGCGTCGGCCGGCCAGCGCCTAGCGCCGCGGCGTTCATCTTTGGCGCGACGTGGGTCTCGATCGAACGGCCGTTGGCCATCCAGAGAATCGTGCCGTCGGTGAGCTCGCCGGCGACCCGCAACAAACGCGGCGCGAGGGCTGACACCATCACACTGACGGGCTGGGGAAGCGGCGCCACCGCGGGGATGTTCACGTTGAACTGGGCGCCGCGGTGACTGATGCCTTCGCCGCGCAACAACGCGGTGAGGATCTGGAGGTACTCCTCGGTGTGCGCGCCGGGGTGCGCGTAGGACAGGCCGAAGTAGCCCTCGATCACGGGTTCGTGCGAGGGCCCGACACCCAGGGTTAGGCCCGGCCGATTCATCGTGGCCGCGGTCGATGCCGCCCGGTTGGCTTGCAGCACGGGGTGACAGGTATAGGTCTGCAGCACGGACGTGCCGAGTTCGATCGTGGACGTGGCCCGGCCGGCCAGCGCCATCGCGACCAGCGGGTCGCCGAACACCGCGCTCGCGTACCAAAGGCTGGCAAATCCGTCTGCCTCCGCTTCCACTGCTTGTTCGACGATGCGGTCCGCGGTAGCGCCGCCCCCTGTAAGCCCGATTCGCATGACGTGAAACTAGATCGCCCCACTACATCCGTTGCGCCCCACGACTCCGGAGGAACCGCATGCCGAACCTGTTTGAATTCGACGCCCGCACCCTTGAGGGCAAAGACAAATCGCTCGACGAGTACCAAGGCAAAGTCGTATTGGTCGTCAACACGGCTTCGCAGTGTGGCTTCACGCCGCAGTACGCCGGCCTCCAAAAGCTCTACGACCAGTATCACGACAAGGGCCTCGAGATCCTCGGGTTCCCGTGCGACCAGTTCGGCCATCAAGAGCCGGGCGACGAGTCCGCGATCGGCGCGTTCTGCACCAAGAACTACGGCGTGTCGTTCCCGATGTTCTCCAAGGTCGACGTAAACGGGGCCAACGCGCATCCGATCTACGCCTTCTTGCGCAAGGCAAAGGGCGGGCTGGTGGGCAACCGCATCAAATGGAACTTCACGAAGTTTCTCGTGAACAAAGACGGCAAGCCGGTGAAGCGCTACGGCTCGATAACCAAGCCCGAAAAGCTCGCCGGCGACATCGAAAAGCTGCTCGCCTCGAACTAACCCCCCACTTCTTGTGACGGAAAGCGACGAAAAACGCCGCTTTCGGTCACAAGAAGGGCTGCCGGTGTCGCTCAAGGCCGCGATCGTGTTCATCCTTGTCGAGAAGACGAAGACCGACCGGCCCTACTGGCAGCAGTACTGACCGCCAGTCCGCGAAGCTAAAACGTGGCGGTGTCGATGACGAAGCGGTAGCGCACGTCGCTGTTGAGTACTCGCTCCCACGCGCGGTCGATGTCTTGGCCGCCGATCACTTCGATGTCAGCACCGATGCCGTGCTCGGCGCAGAAGTCCAACATCTCCTGGGTCTCGGCGATGCCGCCGATGTTCGAACCGGCGAAGCTGCGCCGATTGGTCATCACCGAATTGGCGTAAAGCGACATCGGCTCGGGCGGCGCGCCGACCATCACCAGCGCGCCGTCGAGGGTCAGCAGCGACAGGTAGCGATTGAGCGGCAAAGGCACCGACACGGTGTTGACGATCAGGTCGAAGTAGCCGGCCAGCGTTTCGAAGGTGGACGGATCAGTCGTGGCGTAATACGCGCTGGCACCCATCTTCAGCCCGTCCGCCTCCTTGGCCAGTGTCTGCGACAGCACGGTCACCTCGGCGCCCATCGCGGTGGCGATCTTCACCCCCAGGTGGCCGAGGCCGCCGAGGCCGACGATCGCGACCTTCTTGCCGGGCCCAGCGCCCCAGTGCCGTAGCGGTGAGTACAGCGTGATGCCCGCGCACAACAGGGGAGCGGCGACGTCGAGGTTCACGGCATCGGGAATGCGAAGGACGAACTCTTCGTCGCACACGATGTGGGTGGAGTAGCCGCCGTCGGTCGGCCGCCCGTCTTTGCCGATGCAGTTGTACGTCTCGGTTGCGCCGTCGAGGCAGTGCTGCTCGTAGCCGGCATGACAGTTGCGACACTGTCGGCACGAGTCGACCATGCAACCGACACCGACGCGGTCGCCCAGGGCGTGCTTGGTCACTTCGGTGCCGACCTCTTCCACCACGCCGGCGATCTCGTGGCCCGGCACCAGCGGGTAGATCACGTCGCCCCACTCGCCGAACGCAGTGTGAATGTCGGAGTGGCAGATACCGGCGAACGCGATCTTGATCAACACATCGGTGGGGCCGAGGTCGCGTCGCTCGATCGTGGTCTTATCGAACGGCGCCTTCGGGCCCAAGGTGGCGAAGGCAGTGACGGAGCGCATGGAACGTGTCTAGTCGAGGCAAAATGGCAGGAACGCAAGGAGGATGCGATGTCTGTCGCCTTTAACCACACGATCGTGCACGCACACGACGCGGCCGAGTCGGCCCAATTCTTCAGCGAGATGTTCGGGCTGCCCGCGCCGGAGCCGTTCGGTCCGTTTCTCGGTGTGCCGGTGGCCCACGGCGCCACGTTCGACTTCATCACGAACCCCGACGAGTTCGCGGCGCAGCACTACGCGTTCTTGGTTACCGACGCCGAGTTCGACGCGATCTATGCCCGGATCACCGAGCGAGGCCTCGAGCACTGGGCCGACCCGCACCGTGACGAACCCAACCAGATCAACCATCACTACGGCGGCCGGGGCGTGTACTGGTGCGACCCGGGTGGCCACTTTCTTGAGGCTATCACCGTGCCCTACGGCGGCTGGCCCGACGGTGTGGCGTACGGAGCCGTAAACTGAACGGAAAACACGGCCGGTTAAACACGATTGGTCCAGGGGTAGACCAACGCATGTTGACCATTCTTATTATCGTCCTGTTGGTGGTTCTGCTCTTCGGCGGTTTCGGCTACAGCCGTCGCGGGCGTTAACGCGTCAGCGCCGATAAGGTCGGCGCATGTTGCTTGACGGCATCAACCACGTTGCGGTGATTACCGCTGACATCGATCGATTCGTCGAGTTTTACCGCGATGTTTTCGGTTGCGAAGTGGTCGGGCGACAGCGTCCACCGTTCGGCACATTGACGTTCGTGGACATCGGCGGTGGCCGCGACCTCAACGTTTTTCAGCTCGACGACACCAACGCCGAAGCAAGCCGACAGGTGCCGATGTTCGGCCGCGGTCGCCTCGACCACGTCGGCTTTCAGGCCGCATCGCTCGAGGCGTTCAACGAGGTCCGCCGACGGTTGATGGCCAAGGACGCGACGGACGG
>JACCXE010000394.1 GCA_013697265.1 Actinomycetota bacterium
TCAGGGCGAATCCAACCGGGACCCCAGAACTCCCGATCGAGGTGCACGAGCGGCAACCCCGTGACGCCGGCCAGCTCGCGCGACAGCACGCTTTTGCCCGCGCCGCCCGGCCCCAGCACCAACACTCGCTGCACGGCGCGAAAGCTACGCGCTCAGAGGTCGCCGCGTGCCACATCTTCGTCCGGAAGCTCGATGTACCAGACGTCGTGGCAGTCCTCGCAGCGATAGGTGACGATGTCGCCGGGTTCCCGGGGGTCGTCGTCCGCCCACGTGACCTGAAGGCTGCACCGCCCCCCACAGTCGATGCAGTCGATCATCGGGTCGGGCGTCACGACTTTTTCTTCGCCGGGTAGGCACCATCCCAGGCGCGGATGAACAGGCCCGACGCTTCGACCGCGATCTCGCCATCGGCGTTGAACAGGGCGCCCGACACCTTGTTAACCCGGCGCAGTTCACCCTCGCGCCAGGCCGCGACGCGCAAAGGCCGGCCGTCGAGGGGGATGGGCTTGCGGTACTTGAGGTTCAGCGTGCCCGTGATGGTGTGCACCTTGTCCACGGCGTTGCCGTACGCGGCCATGCACTCGTCGAGCACGAGCGCGGCGATGCCGCCGTGCAAAGAGTTCGCAGGCCCGTGGTGCTGGGGGCCGGGCGTGAACACCGCGACGAGGCCCGGCGGTTCCAGGAACCACTCCATGTCGATGTCGAAGGGCATTCCTGCAAGCATGCCGTCCATGCGAGTCGTAGCGGGAACCGCGCGCGGTCGGCGACTCGTGGCGCCGCGAGGCCTCGATGTGCGCCCGACCACGGGCCGCGTGCGCGAAGCACTTGGCAATCGTCTGTCCAGCATGGGAGTGCTGCGCGACGCCCGGGTCGTCGATTTGTTTGCGGGAACGGGCGCGCTAGGCATCGAAGTGCTTAGCCGGGGTGCGGCGCACGCAACCTTCGTAGAAAACGCGCCTGACGCGTTGCGAGCGATCGAATCCAACCTCGAAACGCTGGGTTTCCAAGATCAGGCCACGGTTGTACGGGGAGACGCGGCCACGTTCGTCGCCGGCGCACCCGAGTACGACATCGCCTTCATCGATCCGCCGTACACGTGGGACGGCTGGAAGAAACTGCTCAAAAGCCTGCGCGCTGAGGTGGCGATATGCGAGGCGCGTCGGGCCGTTGAGGTGCCCGCGGGCTGGGAACTTGTTCGCTCGGACCGGTACGGCACTACCGTGGTTACGCTCCTCCGCGCCGCGACATAGGGACTTCGTTGAGAACAGCACTCTTCCCCGGGTCTTTCGACCCGCTCCATAACGGTCACGTCGATGCGATCACTATCGCATCGCGCATGTTCGACCGCGTCGTTGTGGCATCGATTCGCAACCCAGGAAAGAGCGATGGTCTCTTCACGCTTCCCGAGCGGATGGAAATGCTCGAGGAAACGTTCGGATCTCTCGGCAACGTTGAAGTAGTCGGCATGAAGAAACTCACCGTCGACGTAGCGAAGGAAGTCGGCGCCGACGTCATCGTGAAGGGTCTGCGGGTGGCGTCGGACTTCGAATACGAGCTGCAGCAAGCACAGATGAATAAGGCGATCTCCGGGATAGAGACGCTGTTCATTCCCTGCGGTTCGACGAGTTCGTTTATTGCATCTTCGTTGGTTCGTCAGATCGCGGCGTTCGGAGGTATTGATCGCGTCGGATCAATGGTGCCTGCGGCGGTGCACGCGCGGCTGAAAGAGAAATACCCGTCATGAGTGACTGGGACGACCAAGAAAAAGACCCGCCGTACACGACGCCTCCGGTGCCGGTGAGCGGCCCGCCCACCGAAGTGCTGCTGCGTCGAGTGATCGACGTGGTCAACAACACGCGGCCGATGCCGCTGTCGAGCTCTCACCTGCTCAACAACAAAGACGAAGTGATCGAATTACTCGAGGACGCACTCGATCGGTTGCCTAATGAGCTTCGTGAAGCACGTTGGCTGTTGAAAGAGCGCGAGGAGTTTCTGGCTCGCACCCAACGCGACGCTGACGAGATCATCGAGGTCGCGCGCACCCAGGCCGCCCGCATGGTGCAAAAGACCGAGATCGTGCGCGAGGCCCAACTCTTCGCTCAGCGCACGGTCGACCAGGCCACCGACGACGCCAACCGGCTGCGCAACGAGGCCGAGGACTACTGCGACCAGAAGCTGGCCCAGTTCGAGATCGTGCTGCAACGCACCCTCAAGACCGTCCACACCGGCCGCGAGAAACTCCAAGTGGCACCCCTGCCCGACGCCGTGGAGGGCGATATCGACTACACCGCCGAAGGCGAAGCCGGAGTGTTCGACCAAGACTTGTCATAGCTAGAATCTTTCGCCCATGTCGTCGCTTGTTTCCCATTGGTCGATCCCGGTTGCCGAACTGCTTCGACACCCTGGGACCAGGCGCGAGGTTGACCTTTCGGGCGACCTGGGCGATATCCGGGTCACGGCGAGCCGCGTGCGTCCGGCAGTAGAAATCCAGGTCGGAGGCACAATCAAGTCTCTCGACAACGTCACCGTCGAGTTCAGGGGAACGGTGCGTGCGCCGTGGGACGGCGAGTGTCGTCGTTGCCTGGGTCCGGCCGAGGGCGACCTCACAGTCGACGTCCACGAACTGTTCGAACGTGCGCCTGAGTCTGAGGACATCTATCCTCTACTGGCTGATCGGTTGGACCTTGAACCGCTCGCCCGCGATGCGTTGTACCTCGAATTACCCCAGGCACCGCTGTGCAAGGCGGACTGTCAGGGTTTGTGTCCCGAATGTGGGGCCGACAGAAACACCGTCGACTGCGGACACGCAGTCGACGAACTCGACCCCCGCTGGGACGCCTTGCGCGAACTCGGCGAGAAGAACTGAAAGCAAAGACATGGCTGTCCCTAAGAAGAAGACCTCTAAATCCAAGACCCGCAGTCGCCGGGCCTCCGCATGGACGCTCGACGCGCCGGCCAAGAGTCTGTGCCCGCAGTGCGGCCGGGCCAAGGTGCCCCACGTCGTTTGTAACAACTGCGGTTGGTACAACGGCCGTCAAGCCATCGAAGTCTGAGCACGTTGAAACTTCCCGTCGCGATTGACGCGATGGGCGGCGACAAAGCTCCGTCCGAAATCGTTGCTGGTGCCCGCCAGGCGATGGACGAGGGGCTTTCTGTCGTCTTGGTTGGCCGGCCCGATGCGATCGGCGACGTCGGCGACATACGTGTGGTCGAAGCGACTGAGGTGATCGCGATGGACGACGAACCGGGCAAAGCCGTGCGCACCAAGAAAGACAGTTCGCTCGTTCGCACGATGGAGTTGGTGCGCGATGGCAAAGCGTGCGCGGCGTTCTCGGCCGGCAACACCGGCGCCGGGATGGCCTCGGCACTGCTACGCCTCGGCCGGCTCGAAGGCGTGGCCCGGCCCGCGATTGCCACGCCGATTCCGGTGCCGGGCGCCACGCCCACGCTCTTGCTCGACGCCGGTGCCAACGCCGAGTGCAGCGCCGAATGGCTGGTGCAGTTCGCCCAGATGGGCGCCGCGTTCTCTCGCGTCCGCTTCGGCATCGACAACCCCCGCGTCGGTTTGCTTTCGATTGGCGAGGAAGAAACCAAGGGGAGCCCGCTCGTCAAAGACACTCACAAGCTGTTGAAGTTGACGACCGGCATCAACTTCATCGGTAATGTCGAAGGCCGGGACATCCTCACCGACGACGTCGACGTGGTCGTCACCGATGGCTTCACCGGCAACGTCGCATTAAAGACGCTCGAAGGTGCGATGAAGTTCCTGATCGGCAAGGTGTTCGAGGCGATCATGACCGACGACGACACCAAAGCGGCTGGCAACGTGTTGCTGCCCGCACTCGCACCCACCGCGGACGCGCTCGACCCCGATTCGACGGGCGGCGCCGCACTGGTTGGCCTCAAGGGTTTGGCCCTCATCGGCCATGGATCCTCGTCGGCCAAGGCGGTCGTCAACGCGGTGCGCATCGCGCACGAACTGGCCGCCGCCAAGGTCGTCGACGCGCTCGCCGCGTCCGTCGCTCCCAGGTAGCACTCTTAAGCTGGGTAGCGAAAGGAGCGCGTGCCTATGCCCGCAGAAACCCACGTTGAACGCACCCCGTTCTCCCGCGACGAAGTGATCGCGCTGATCCGCGATCAACTCGGCGAGATCCTCGAAATCGATCCCGATTCGGTCGAGCTCACCTCCGCGTTCGTCGACGATCTCGGCGCCGATCCCATGGCGTTGTTCGAGTTCGTCGAAGCACTCGAAGGAGAACTCGGCGAACGGTCGGTCGGCTTCCACATCGACGACGAAGACATGCAAGAACTCACGACGGTAGGCGACGCAGTCGACTACGTCATGGCCAAGCTGCGTCCTGCGTCCTCCGGCGGACCAGGGTGACCGTCGAGCACGAAGACCCAACTTCGCTCGTCGAGGTGATCGACCCGATTGACGGGCTAGCCGCCCGCATCGGCTATGAGTTCACCAGCCGCGACAACCTCACTGCGGCGCTGGCCCATCGCTCATGGTGTGCCGAGAACGAGGGCACCGCGTCCAACGAGCGGCTCGAGTTTTTGGGTGATTCGGTGCTCGGCCTGGTCGTCACCGATCACATCTACCTGACGTATCCGACGCTGCCCGAAGGCGAGTTGGCCAAGGTGCGCTCGTCGGTCGTGAACGCGCAGGCGCTGGCCGAGGCCGCCCTCGAATTGCGATTGGGCGAGGCTGTGCAACTTGGCAAAGGCGAAGACGCCTCGGGGGGACGGGAGAAGCCGTCGATCCTGTCCGACGCCTTCGAGGCCGTGATCGGCGCGATCTATCTCGACGGGGGATGGAAGGCGGCGGCCGGGTTCGTGATGCGCATGCTCGGCCCGTTGATCGAAGAGGCCGCGGCCGGGCCCGGCGGTCAGGACTATAAGACGCGATTGCAAGAGCTGGCGGCGCAGCACTACCCCGAGTTGCCGCGCTACGTCGTGCAAGACGAAGGCCCCGACCACGCCAAGACGTTTCACGCCCAGGTGTTCATCGGCGCCGATCAGCAAGGCGACGGCGTCGGCCGGTCGAAGAAACAAGCCGAACAGGCCGCGGCGCGCGCCGCATGGGAACAGCTCCGACTTCGTGCCTAGCCGACATCGGCTCAATGCCTGAGCTGCCCGAGGTCGAAACCGTTCGGCGCGACCTTGTACCGTTCCTCACTGGCCGGACCGTGCACGCCGTGTCCGTGAGCCGCGACCGGGCAGTTCGCCGGCAGCCCCACCCCGACTTCATCGCTGCGCTTCGGGGGCGGCGCCTCACAGACGTGCGTCGCCACGGCAAATTCCTGATCGTCGATCTCGATTCAGACGACGCGCTCGTCGTCCACCTGCGCATGAGTGGGCAGCTACGCGTGGCTTCGCCCCGCGACGACCTGGCCAAGCACACGCACGTCGTTATCGACCTCGACAACGAATCGCAGCTTCGGTTCCTCGACCCGCGCACGTTCGGCGAAATGTTCGTCGACGAGGTCGACGCCGGTCGGCGACCTTTGGCGCTGCGCGGCCTAGGCCCCGATGCGGTGAACGACAAGCTGAGCGCGAGCGCGTTCCACCAGATGATCCTGGGCGGGCGCACCACGTCCACCGTGAAGGCGGCATTGCTCGACCAAACCACCCTGGCCGGTGTCGGCAACCTCTACGCCGACGAGGCCTTGTTCGCCGCCGGCGTGCACCCGAAGCGGCTGGCGGCGTCGATCATGGGTGCCGAGGCGGCCGCGATCCTCAAAGCGCTGCGGCGGATCCTTTTGGCCGCGATCAAGGCCCGTGGTTCGAGCTTCCCGGACGAGGGCTACGTCGACGCCTACGGCAAGCCCGGTGGTTTCGCCCTACGCCACCAGGTCTACGGCCGCGCCGGCCAGGCCTGTCCGCGGTGTGGAAATGCCATTGAAAAGACCGTCGTTGCCCAGCGCGGCACCCATTTTTGTCGCAGGTGTCAGGCGTGATGTGGGCATGCGCGACCTTGATTGTGCGGCTCGGTAGCGTGGTTTCACCGTGTTTCTGAAGTCGCTCACACTCAAGGGGTTCAAGTCGTTCGCCGACTCGACAACCCTGGTATTCGAACCCGGAATTACTGTGGTCGTGGGCCCCAACGGCAGCGGCAAATCGAACGTCGTCGACGCCGTGGCGTGGGTGCTCGGCGCCCAGGGGCCTCGCACGGTGCGGTCAACGAAGATGGAAGACGTCATCTTCGCCGGCACCTCCAAGCGTCCCGCGTTGGGCCGGGCCGAGGTGAGCCTCACGATCGACAATTCGTCGGGCATTCTGCCGATCGACTTTGCCGAGGTCACCATTTCGCGCACGCTGTTTCGCACCTCCGGTGAGAGTGAGTACGCGATCAACGAGGTGCCGTGCCGTCTGCTCGACATCCAAGAGTTGCTCTCCGACTCGGGCGTGGGCCGCCAGCAGCACGTGATCGTGAGCCAAGGCCAACTCGACGCCGTGCTCAACGCGCGTCCCGAGGACAGGCGGGCGATCATCGAAGAGGCGGCGGGCGTGTTGAAGTTTCGCCGCCGGCGCGAGAAGGCGCAGCGCCGCCTCGAGTCGACCGAGGGCAATCTGGTCCGCCTCAACGATCTGCTGCGCGAGGTGCGCCGCCAACTCAAGCCGCTCGAACGCCAAGCCGACGCTGCTCGTCGTCATGGTGACGTCGCCGGCGAGCTCGAAGCGTTACGCATCTTCCTCGCAGGACGCGAGGTCGCCACGCTCACGGCGCGGCTCAAGGCGGCCGACGACTCGCGCGCCACACAGGCCGAAACCGACCGTGAGCTGCGAGACGAGTTGTTCAGCCTCGACGCGTTGGTCACGGCCTCAGAGACTGAACTCGATGCGTCCCGGGGCGACGAACTCGCCGACCTCGCGGTGCGGGTTGAAGGCGCGTTGCAGCGGGCCAACGCGCTGCGCACCACCGCCACCGAGCGCCGCCGCACTGCGCTCGCGGAACTGGCGGCAGCGATCGACCAGACAGTCGTAGCGACGCTGGAAGCCGACAGCGCCCGCATTACGTCGGAACTCGCCGACGTCGAAGCGGCGGCCGCCCAGCTGGCCACAGAACTGCCCGCTATCGACGGTGACGACGTGTCCGACGATGGCGACGACGATCTCGACGCACCCCGCCGCCTCGCCGAGATGCGGGGCGAAGCTTCGGCCCTCACGGCAGCGCGGGCCGCGGCCTCTGATTTGGCCGCGAACACGGCAGCAAAGCTCAAACGCGCACAAGCGGCCGGAGCCGAACTCGACGAACGTCTCCGCGCCGCGAGCGCACTGGCCGAATCCAGTTCAGCGGTTCTCACCGACGCAGAGATTGCCGTCGCGCAGGCCCAGGTGGCCAGTGAGGCCGCCGACTCCGCGCGCGAAACCGCGCTCGCGACACACCGCAGCGCCCAAGAACGCAAAGCCCGAGCCGACGGCCGCCGCGACGCACTAGCCGCCGCGCTCGACACCGCCCGGGCCCGAGCCGGCGCGGCCCAGCTCGACGGCATCGACGGCGTGCTCGGCACCCTGCTCGACCTCGTCGACGTCGAAGACGGATGGCAAGCCGCGTTCGAAGCGGCGCTGGGCGAGGCGATCACCGCGGTCGTTGTCGACGGCGAGTCCACTGGCCGCGCCGCTCTTGCCAAACTCGGCCAGGGCGAGATAGGTGGCGCGGTGCTTGCGCTGTCGGCCACCTCAGTGCCTGGCAGCCTCGGCCTGGCCGCCGCCGCGATCGGCGCCGAGCCGGTGCGATCGCACGTGCGCTCGCGTCACGAAGAAGTCGAGCGTCTGCTCGACGTGTTGCTGGCAACGGCGGTAACCGTGGACGGCGGCTGGACCGAAGCCCTCGACCTTGCGCTGGCCCATCCCGGTGTCGTCGCGGTCACCCGCGCCGGCGACCGCTTCGCATCCACGGGTTGGCGTGTAGGAGCGGGTGGCGTTGGAGCCACTGGTGCCGCGCTCGAATCGGCCACCGCCGAGGCGACCGAAGCCGACAAGGCCGAACGCGCCGCTGCTGCGGCGTTCGCGCGGGCCGACACCGCCGCGGCTGAAGCGAAGGCCGCGCTTGAACGGGCCCGCCGTGCGTTCACAGACGCGAGCCGTGCGGCCGCTGACGCCGAACGCGGACGCGACGCAATGCGCACACAAGTGGCAGGGCGAGACGCCGAACTCGCCGCGGCCACGGTCGCGCACACCGACGCCGTTGCGGCGCTCGCGCGCGATTCCGAACGTCTCGATGCCGTGCGCGCCGCCATCGTGCCCCTCGAAGAGATCGCACAACGCATCGAGTCCTCGGCCGAGCGGCGCAGCGCCAAAGCAGCCTTGCGGGCCGACATCGATGTGCGTGCGGGCGCCCTCGAAGCCCGACGCGATGGTCTGCTCACACGTCAAGCCGACGTCGAAGAGCGGCTCACCCGTCT
>JACCXE010000428.1 GCA_013697265.1 Actinomycetota bacterium
GCTTCAATCCGCTTACCCAGGGTCCCGCGATGGGTGCCGACACCATTTCGAGCGCGCTCCGCGCCGCAGCGAAGGACAAGGGTGTCAAGGCCATCGTGCTGCGCGTCGACAGTCCCGGCGGCTCCGCCGTCGCGTCGGACACGATCTGGCGCGAAGTGATGAACGCGCGCGCGACGGGCAAGCCTGTGATCGCAAGCATGGGTGCCGTTGCCGCCTCCGGTGGCTACTACATCTCGATGGCGGCCAATCAAATCGTCGCAAGCCCGGGAACGATCACGGGGTCGATTGGCGTGTTCGGCGGCAAATACGTGGTCGCCGACCTGCAACGCAAGCTCGGTCTGTCCACTGAAGAAGTGCACGAGGGCGACACCGCCACGATGTACCAAGCGTCGTTCGACTTCACGGAACCCCAGTGGGAAGTGCTGCAGAGCAACCTCGACCTGATCTACGACGACTTCACCGAGAAGGCCAGCCAAGGGCGGAAGCTGCCTCTCGAGCAGTTGCAGAGCTTGGCCCGAGGACGGGTGTGGTCGGGCGTCGATGCCAAAGCGAACGGCTTGATCGACGAGCTCGGTGGTCTCGCGACAGCGATTCGCATAGCCGGCGACGCGGCTGGGTTGAAGCCCACTGCGCGGATCAAGGTGAAGGAGTATCCCAAGAAGAAGGGTGCGATGGCGCGTGTCGGGTCCGGGCCTGACGCGAGCGACGCCGATGCCAGCGCGGGCTCGTCCGTGGACCTGGGCGAGCTGCTTGGTGCGTTCGACATGCGCCTTCCCTCAGGGGCTGCGCAGGCCATGCACGAGATGTGGCATTTGGCGCAGGGCCACGCCCTCTCGATGACGCCGCCACCGATGATGTTCTAGTTTCAGCGCAGGCGGTACAGGCGGAACTGTGGATGCTCCACGTCGAGGATCTCGACTGCGAGGCTCGCGGTCTCGGCGTAGCGCCGAACGTCGTCGGCCCGGATCACCGTCCCTGTGCCGACGCCGCCGTCCTGGAGGCTCACGGACAGGCAGTGCAGCGTGCTGAACGCGTAGAACAGCCGCTCCATCTCAGTGGCCGGGACCGCGAAGGTGTCCTCGGTCCGCTCGTCGACGACCAGCAGCGCGCCGGAATCGCCCGCGAGGCGGTGCATCGTGCGAAGGATGCCGACCGGGTCGGGCACGTCGTGGAGCATTTCGATCGACAGCACGAGGTCGTAGTCGCCGTCGATGGCCGGGTCCGCCGCGTCACGCACCTCGAACCGCACCCGGTCGCTAACGCCGGCCGAGGCCGCCGCCTTCTGCGCGATCGCGATCGAGGCGTCGTCGAGGTCATAGCCGTCGACGCTCGCGTTCGGATACGCCTTGGCGATCGTGATGGCGGCCAAGCCCTCGCCGCAGCCGACCTCGGCTATGCGAACCGCCAGGCCAGAGTCGAGCTTGGCTTGCACGTCGGGCAGCGCCGGCAGCCACGTCTGGGTGAGGTGGTTGACGAACACTGGGCGGGTGAACGCGGCCTGGACGTCGTGGAGGTCGAAAGCGCCGAACGGCACGCCGTCGCCAGCGCGGAAGGCGCGCTCCATGATGTCGATGGCGCCCTTGAGCCACGGCACGACGGCGGCGACCGGCTTCATGCACGCCTCGCTGTCGTCGTCGAGCAGCACGTGGGCGTGGGCGTTGGGCAGCGTAAAGCGACGCTGGGCCGCGCTGACCGAGGCGTCCTCGACCTCAACCACTCCGCTAACGGTCTGTTGCTCGAGCCACTCCTGCGCGTAGCGAATACCGATGCCACCGCGGCTTGCGAGATCGGCTGCTGTGATCGCGCCGGCGCCCGCGAGCGTCTCGTACAGGCCGAGGCGCACACCCAACTCGACGTTTGCCAGCTCCATCGCGGCAAGCCCGGCCATGAACAGGTTGCCCGCGAACTCTTCGACCTGGGCTTCGTCGGCTTCGGTCAGCGTGATGTCTCTCATCGTGTGTTCTTCCTTCGTCGTCTGTTCAGCCTACGAAATCCTCGGGTACGCGGTTTCGGTCGGGGAATGACCGCGACCTGACACGGCCTAGCCTGTTCGGCATGCCGTTGACGTCAGGCGACAAGGCGCCCGCGATTTCGCTGACCAATCAACACGGTGAGC
>JACCXE010000429.1 GCA_013697265.1 Actinomycetota bacterium
AGCTACATGTCGGTGAGGATCCCGCCGCGCCCGTCGCTCTCGACCTCACGTTCACGGCGCGCACACCGCACTACGCGTTGCGCCGCGGGTCGATGAAGGCGGGCGCGGAGACCATTTGGGATCAGAGCCACATGATCCAGAGCGGCTGGTTCAACGGCACGCTCGTCCACCAAGGCAACACGATCGAGGTGAAGGACTGGTGGGGCCAGCGCGATCATTCGTGGGGTATCCGGGATCACGCCCGCTGCCCGATGTGGATGTGGCTGGCGATCCAGCTGCCCGACGGGATGATCGGCGTGTGGAACTGGGAGTTGCCCGACGGCACGCTCGTGTTCCGCGACGGTGCGTTCTGCCCCGCCAACGGAGGCGATCCCGTCCCCATCAAGACCTTCACCTACGACTTGAACTGGATCGACGGGTCAGGCTCGTCGGTTTCCTACGAGCGCGACGGCGAAGCGGTCACCGGCATGGCCGGCCATGTCGACTTCGAGTTCGAGAACGGCCAAACGGTCGGCATCGACGCGACCGGTCGGTGGGCCCAGCGCTACGGGCCGGTCGGCGGTGGCCTGAACGAGATGACGGTGCAGACCGACGACGGCCGCGTCGGCACCGCGATCTACGAGTGCACCGGCGCGTACCATCACCACTTCTTCCCGATTGCCCGCGCCGAGAAGCTGCCGCCGAATGGCTGATGCGATCGCTGTAATCAGCGATCGGTCCCGCGTTGCAGTTCATCGCCAACGTTCTGATCACCGGGTGCGATAGGCGTCGGTGACGGTGTTGCCGTTGTTGTCGGCGGACTCGTAGAGCGCGTCGACGATCTGGTGGGCGGCGATTGCCTCGCGGAACGTGGGCGAGGCCGGCGTTGCGTCGCGCACGGCTTCGAGGAAGTTCTGTTCCAGCGATGCGGGAAGCGCGTCGATGTCGTTAAGGAAGTGGACCGTGGCTTTCCTGTCGACCGACTGTTCTTGCTCACCGGTGAACTGCCAGCGCACCGGGCCGGTGCGGTCGCCTTCGAGCTTGACGTAGAGGTTGTCGCTAAAGACCTCTACGTGACGCAGACTGCCCCGCTCGACGATGTCGTGCCAGATCGAGGTGAGCTGCACGATCGCGCCCGACTCGAACTCGAGGCGGGCCGCGGTGAGGTCGTCGATGCGGTCGTAGCCGTGGTGCTCGCGCGTCGTGGCCGACACCGCGATGACCGGGCCGAGCATCCATTGCAGGTAGTCGACGTCGTGAATCGAGTGCTCCAAGAGCGTGCCCCGACCGGCGAGGCTTTTGTGCATGCGCCACTGCGAGCCATAGTGGCCCTGGTTGGGGATGAACTGATCGTCGCGGAACACCACCGCGAGCGTCCGGCCCGCACGCGGATCCGCGATGAGTTGCCGGACCACGGCGAAGGCGGGCGACGTGCGCAGCACCAAACCGACCTGGTTGATCACAGCCGCCTTTTCGACGGTTTCGACCATGCGGGTGGCCGCGGCTGCGTCGAAGGCCAGCGGCTTCTCGCAGAAGATCGCCACCCCCTTGGCCGCGGCCTTGTTGACGAGATCCTCGTGGGCGACGGTCCAACTGGTGATGAACACGGCGTCGACCATGTCGAGCAGTTCGTCTTCGGGACATGCGACCGCGTCGTGGGCTTCGGCCATGGTTGTGGCTCGCGCTGCGTCGGGGTCGCTCACAGCAACGATCTTGTGGTCGACCGTGGCCTTGCTCAGCTGCCACGTGTGCATCGCGCTGATGAACCCGGCGCCCAGAAAGCCGATACGGATCGTCATCGCGGCGCCGCCGCAACAAGCGTGGCGTCGAGGACCGCGGCGCGATCCTCACCCCAGGGCAACGGGAACACAATCGGGTGCTCGACGCCGCTGGCCCGGTACGCCTCGACGGTTGCCGACACTCTCTGCGCGTCACCGACCACGTCGATGCCGTCGATGAATGTGTCGCTCACTGCGGCCAAGGCGCCTTCGCGGTCACGCGCCGCGTGCGCGGCGCGCACGGCATTTACCGACTCGCCGTAACCGGCGCGGGCGAAGTTGGCTGCGTAGGCGTCGACCACCGCGTAACTGAACAGGTCGGCGCGGGCGGGCCCGTCTGCCGACGCCCGATCGGTCACCCCCACGTGCACGTATCCGAACACTTTCGCGTCGCCTCCCGCCCGAACCTGTTCCACCGACCACGGAACGTGGGTGGACGGAAGGTAGTTGAGCAACACACCGTCGGCGTGTTTGCCGCCGGCCCGCAACATGGCGGGGTTCAGCGCACCGAGCACGACTTTGGGTCGCTTGTCGCCAAGGCGCACACCGAGCTTGAAGCGCGACACCTTGTAGAAGTGGCCCTCGAAGTCGACGCGCTCACCCGATAGGCACGCTTTGACCAGCGACAGGTATTCCACGACTTGCGCGACGGGCCGGTCGCCGTATGTCGCGCC
>JACCXE010000432.1 GCA_013697265.1 Actinomycetota bacterium
GCGTCAGAGCGCGTCAGCAGCGCGCCGTGAAGCTCTGCGACCATCTGCTCGAGACGGTCGAGCCGACCGCTGTCGTTGCGCATTTCCTGGGTGCCGAGGAAGTAGGCGCCGAGGACGGCAAAGAACACGCCGCCGATGCCGCCCGACACGAGGTACGGGATCTGCTTGGCCGGCAGCGCCTCGCGCGATACGCCGAAGTAACCCAGCAGCATCAGCAGCGCACCGATGCCGATCAGAATCCAACCGATCCATGGGCGAACGGCGTCGCCGACCCAGCGCCACAGCATGCGGGGGTCGGGTTCGTCAGTGCGTTGATCGGTGGCCATCGATGCTCCTTGCGTCGGTCATTTCTTGGGCCCGGGGAGCCGGGCGGTTAGTGCGAGGCGGGGCGAAATGCACAGGGCGAGCACGCTCAACACCATCGCCAGATACAGCAGGCCGAGCCGGCCGCCGAAGTTGTTGGCCACATTCGAGGCGAGCGCCCGCGGGCCGCCACTGCGTCCGGCGTCTTTGGCGGTGCCCCCGACGTCGGAACCCCCAGAGGAACCGTCGGCGTTCAGGTTGCCGCTGTCGAAGCTGGCACCGTCGGCAAAGCCGCCGAGGTCGCCGCCGCTCGCGTCGAGGGAATCGCCGCCGGTGTCGAGGAGGTTGTCGGTGAGGCCGCCGTTTTCGCCGTCGGAGCCAAAGTTGGCCGCCGAGCCGTTAGCGCCGGTGGAGGCGAGCTGCACGGTCACGGTGTAGCGCCCGTTCGGGTCGAGCTCGCCGCCGATCGGCGAGGGCAGCAGCGGCAGGCCCTGCACGTCACGGGAGAACTCCAGTAACAGTCCACCGACCGTCGCGGAGGCGGGCCCGCCGTTCGCCAACTTCTCCTCGGTCGGCAGGACCGAAATCTTCACGTCGAATTGTTTGAGCACGTTGTTGGCTTGGTCGAACAGCGCCTTATCCAGCGGCGTCGGATTTTTGGGGTCGTTGACGACGATGCCCTTATTCGTGATCTTGGCGGGCTGGCCGGCCACGGTGACACCGGTGATGTCGAGGTCGGCCGCCGCGCTGCGCGCCCCCTGGCCGTTGTCGGTGATGCGCGACTCCGAGACGATATTGCCGATGCCGATGAGCCCACCGAGGAGGCGCAGGCCCGACAGCGTGGCCTTGGCGTCGGTCACGAGCTCGCCCTTCACGATGCGTTGGTCGGTTCGGGCGCTGCTGCTGTCGGCGCTGAACACCGAGCCGTCAAGCTGCAACTGCGGGACCGGGATGTTGAGCGGTCCGAACGGCGGGATACCGGCGACGCGCAGCGAATTGATGACAGCGTCGGTGGTGGAGGCGTCATCGGCGGCGTGGGCTTTGGCCAGGATCGCTTCCCCGCTGATGTCTTCGGTCGGCGTTCCCAGAACGAGCGAACCCGACGTTGCGGCGTCGGGTTGGAAGTCGTCGGCGGTGACGCTGAGCGGGTACTTGTACTGCAGGCACGTATCAAGGATCGGCTTGAATTCTGGCGGGAACTGGCCACCGAAGGTGCCACATGCCAGGCTCGGCCCCAGGATGAGCCCGTTGCCGGGGAACAGCAACGATGCACGCGCCGAGTGAGTGCTGGAGGAGTACACGCTCTTGCCGTCGAGCGCGATGAACTTGAACAGATCTTCGATCGGAAGCAGCGCCTCGCGGTTTGCTCCGATCGACACGCCCGTTGCGGATGCATTCCCGCTAAAAACCTCAGGCGCGGCGATGTCGTCGGACGCGACGTTGTCTTGCGCGTTCGCACTCGGCGTCATCCACGCCAAGACGGCGCTCACCGCTGCCAGCGATAGGCATGCGACGCGAGTCGCACGCCGAAGCGTTCCCCCCACAGCCTGTCCTCCTGAAAGTTGACACGAATGTTAGCTACGGTGACTGTACGCAGTACCGGGAGGATAAGACGGGCGGCAATGGCGGTTTTCGACGATAACGAGGCGCGAGCGCGGGTGGGCGCGGCTCTCGACGCCCTTGTGCCCGGAGCGTCCCAATTGGGCGCCGTCGATTACGTCGAAAACCTGCTGAGCGCTTTCGACCACGACCCGCCCCGAGTCTGGGCCGCGCCCGGCGCCTGGTCGGGCGGCCCCGGCGGCTGGCTGGAAATGGGTCCGTGGGAAGAGCATGCGTGGCGCACGCGCATCGAGTTGTGGACCGAGGTCTACGCGCGGGTGGCGCGGGGCGATGAGTTGTCGCCGTCGGACCACGATGTTCTGCACCAGCACGCGTGCGAGGCGACGTATGGCGACCCCGCGTACGGCGGCAACCGCGACGAAGGCGGATGGCGGCGCGTGAACTTCCCGACGCCGCTGTTCCCACCGGCTCGGTCCTCGTGACATCCACCCCCGACTGCGACGCGGTTGTAGTTGGGTCGGGCCCGGGTGGGTCGACCGTGGCCGAAGTGCTTACCGCCGCGGGTTGGTCGGTGGTCATGTTGGAAAAGGGACGCAATCACCTCATCGACCCGACCGCGCCTTACGACGTGCGCCGGCACTTCGCCAACGACGAGATCGCCGCGCACAACCGCTACCTGCTCGGCCCCGACCCGATGCTGGAACCGCGCACGTATCGGCGCGGCGGCGACGGCGACCGCCTCGCCACCGGTGAGGTCAACAACCTGCCATCGACGGTGGGTGGCGGCGGCGTGCACGCCGACGCGAAGCTGCCGCGGTTTCGCCAAGAGGACTTCGCGTTGCTGTCCACGCGGGGCCCGATCGACGGCGCCCTGATCGAAGACTGGCCCTTCGGCTACGACGAACTCGAGCCGCACTACGCCGCGATAGAGAAGAGCTTCGGAGTAGCGGGCGAGGAGACCAATCCGTTCGCCGAACCGCGACGCACCCCGTTCCCCATGCCACCGGGGCCCGACATGCCGTTCGCGTTGGTGTCGGGTGCCGCGGCCGAGACGCTCGGCCTGCACCCCTACCGCGCGCCTACGGGCGTGAACTCGGTGGACTACGACGGCCGTCCACCGTGTGTCGACTGCGGGTTTTGCGGCGGCTACGGATGCCCGATCCATGCCAAGGGCGACCCGATCTCGGCGCTGGCGCGTTCGCTGGCCACGGGCCGCCTTGACCTGCGCAGCGAGGCGTACGTCACCGACATCGTCCTCGACGGCGGGGGCGGGCGGGCCACCGGCGTGCGCTACCTCGACCTCACGGCCTATCCCGACCCGCCGACCGTAGAGGTGCGCGCCGCGC
>JACCXE010000454.1 GCA_013697265.1 Actinomycetota bacterium
CGCAAACCCGACCCCCGGTTCTACGAGATCGCGTGCGAAGCGCTCGGCCTCTCCCCCACCGACTGCGTCTTCCTCGACGACCTCGGCGTCAACCTCAAGCCAGCGCGAGCCATGGGCATGACCACGATCAAAGTCGTCGACCCCGATCTCGCTCTCGCTGAACTTTCCGACCACCTGGAGTTGGATCTGTCATGACGAGGTCTCGATGCCGGCGCGGGCTTCGAGTTCGTCGACGACCAAGTCGGCTAGCCGCTTCAGCTCGGTGACCTGCTCATCGCTTAGCACGCGAGGGCGGCGATCGGCCACGCACAGGGTGCCGACCCGATTGCCGTCGTGCAGGGTGAGCGGCGCCCCGGCATAGAAGCGAATGCGACCGGGGCCCACCGATATCGGATTGTCGGCGAACCGGCCGTCTTCAAGCACGTCGGGCACCTGCATCACGTCGGCGGTGAGAATCGCATGCGCGCAGAACGACTCGTCGCGGTGGGTCTCGGTTGCGTCGAAACCGAGGTGGGCCTTGAACCACTGCCGGCCTTCGTCGACCAGGGTCACGAGCGCGATGGGCGTGCCGGTCGCGGCGCGGGCCAGCTCGGCCAGGCGATCGAAGCTCGGATCGGGCGGCGTGTCGAGCACAGCGAGGCGGTGTAGGGAAGCCAGGCGAGCCTGTTCGTCGGGCCCGACGGGCGCCGCCAGCCAACGGGCGGCCCGCCGCAATACGGCGGCGCGCAATTTGGTGCGCACGTGCGCTATCGAGCACGGCAGCACCAGCCAATCCGAAACGGTTGTCGCGATGGCGGTGGGCACGGCCCGGCGGGTGGCCCCAAGCACCGACAATGCGCCGGCGCCAATGCCGGTGAAGCGACTGTCGTCGGCGTCGACGACAACCACGGCATCGCTCAGGTCGGCGCCGTGCTCATCGGGCCGTTCGACGGTGAGGCCTTCCGCTAACGCCGCGGCCCGCACGGCGGCGTCGAGCACAGGATCGTCGATCGCGACCACTACACAAGGCGCAAGCGTTTCGAGCGCGGGCTCGGCGGTGGCCGAAGCGTCTCCCGCTGCCGCGCGAGCATGGCCCCGGGCCAGGACCTCGATCATTGTTCCCTCGGCGGCCGCCACAACCTCAAGCCCATCGCGGGCCCGAGCCTGGGCTCGGAGCAGCAGGTCGTCGACCGCGGCGTCGTCACGGTTGGGATCGTGGTGCGACATCACCAGCGTGCCCACGTCGGCTTCGGATGCCACTTCAACCACATACTCCATGGTCGAGTGACCCCAGCCCTGCTTCGAGCCGTAGTTCGCCAGCTCGTATTGCGTGTCGTGCACTACGACGTCGGCGCCGCGCAGGAAGGCCACGTGGCGCCCGTCCGCACTCTGATCCGGAATGGGCTCTCCGCCGGCGAGGGCCACGTCGTGGGGCTCGTGGTCCGACGCGTAGACCAGCACCGCGCCGTCGGCCTCGATGCGGTAGCCGAGGGTGAGCGCCGGGTGGTTGAGGTACCGGCTCACGATCACGGCGCCGGGAACGTTGAAGGTGCCCTCGACGAGGTCGTGGTAGCGCGTGTCGGCCGACGCCTCGTCTAACGCGACCGGGAAGTAGTGGTACTCCATTTGGCCCGCGAGCACGCGATCGAGGTTCTGGGCCAAACCGCGCGGGCCGTAGATGTCCCACTCGCTGCCTTCGACGAAGAGCGGGGCGAAGAAGGGCAACCCGTGGATGTGGTCCCAGTGGGTGTGACTGATGAGGATGGTCCCGCGCGGGGCAACGCCCGATGCCTCGGCTTCAGTCACGAGCGCTTGCCCAAGGGCGCGGGCCCCCGTGCCGCAGTCGATGACGATCAGCGAACCGTCGTCGGTTCGCACCTCAGTGCATGACGTGTTGCCGCCGTAACGAACCGTCGATGGACCCGGCGTCGGGACCGAGCCGCGGGTCCCCCAGAAACGGATGCGCATGGCTGCGGTCTAATACGCCCGGGTTACACGTTGAGCGCGCGGTCGAACAATTCGGTCTGTTCGATCGCGTGCGACGCCGCCGAACCCGCCGCCGGCGAACTGGACTCGACGCGGGTTACTTCGACGAGGGGGAAGTCGTCGCCCACGACGCGGGCGAGCTTGCCCCGAAGGTAAGTCCACGCGCCCATGTTTCGAGGCTCTTCCTGCAGCCACACGACATCGTTGGCGTGCGCGTACTTGCCCAGGATCGCGGCGATCTGCTCTTGGGGCCACGGATACAGCTGTTCGATGCGCACGATGGCGACAGGCGCGCTGCGGGCGTCGCGTTCTGTCGCCGCCTGGACCGCGACCTTGCCGTTCGCGAACACGACCCGTTGGACAGAGTCGGGATCGGTGATCGTGGGGTCGTCGAGAACTTCGAGGAAACGGCCATCGACGAACTCTTGGATCGTCGAGTACGCCTCTTTGCGCCGTAGCAGCCACTTCGGGCTCATGATCACGAGCGGGGTCTTGTGCGGCCGGTGCACTTGGCGCCGCAGTAAGTGGAAATACTGCGAGGACGTGGTTGGGGACGCGACCGTCATGTTGTTCTCGGCGCACAGCAGCAGGAATCGCTCGAGGCGAGCCGAGCTGTGCTCGGGGCCCTGACCCTCGTAGCCGTGCGGCAGCATCAGCACCAGGCCCGAGTTCTGGCCCCACTTGTCTTCGGCGGCCACGACGAACTGGTCGATGATGATCTGCGCACCGTTCATAAAGTCGCCGAACTGCGCCTCCCAGGCGACGAGCGCGTCTTTGTGCACGACCGAGTAGCCGTATTCGAACCCCATCGCGGCGTACTCGGACAGCAACGAGTCGTATATGAAGAAGCGACCCTGGCCCGCGCCGAGTTCCCAGAGCGGCACGTATTCGATGCCCGTGTGGTAGTCGACTAGCACCGCATGGCGATGACTGAACGTGCCGCGGCGCGTGTCTTGCCCCGCCACGCGCACGTCGGTGCCCTCGGCGAGCAAGGAACCAAAGGCGAGGGCTTCGCCGAGCGCCCAGTCGACCTGACCGTCGGCGTAAACCTTGGCCCGCGCTTCAAGTTGGCGCTGCAGCTTGGGGTGCACCGTGAAGTTGGACGGGAACTCATGAACCGCCGCGGCAACCCTGTCGAGCATTTCGCGGGGCACTCCGGTAGGCGGCGACGGCTCGACGATTGTGGCCGGCGGCGCCGGCAGGCTTGTGGGCTTGGGCGGCGCGGATTGACGGGTTTCGTCGAGGGCAACCTGTAGACGAGCCGAGAAGTCGTCGAGGGCTTGTTCGGCTTCCTCGATCGTGATGTCGCCCCGCTTCACCAACGCTTCGGTGTAAAGCTTCCGGACCGATCGCTTTTGCTCGATCCGCTCGTACATCTGCGGCTGTGTGTAGCTGGGCTCGTCGCCTTCGTTGTGACCGAAGCGGCGGTAACAGACCATGTCGATCACGACGTCTTTTTCGAACTCTTGACGAAACGCGAACGCCAGCTTGGCCACGCGCACGCACGCCTCGGGATCGTCGCCATTCACGTGGAAGATCGGGGCCTGCACCATCTTGGCCACGTCGGTCGCGTAAACGCTCGACCGAGCGGACTCGGGCGCAGTGGTGAAGCCGACCTGGTTGTTGATCACGAGGTGCACGGTGCCGCCGGTGCGGTAGCCCGGCAGCATCGACAGGTTCAGGGTCTCGGCGACAACGCCTTGGCCGGCAAACGCGGCGTCTCCGTGAATCAGCAGGCTGAGCACCGACACGCGCGCCGACACACCCGGGGGCGGCACGTAGAGGTCTTGTTTGGCCCGGGCCATGCCTTCGACCACAGGGTCGACGGCCTCGAGGTGTGACGGGTTCGACGCGAGCGTCAACGGGATGGGGATGTTGTGAGGACCCGTGAACGTGCCGTTCGAACCCTTGTGGTACTTCACGTCGCCCGAGCCCTGAACCGTGTCGGGGTCGAGGTCGCCTTCGAACTCCTTGAACAACTCGCGGTAGCTCTTGCCGATGATGTTGGTAAGCACGTTGAGCCGGCCGCGGTGGGCCATGCCCAACACGACTTCGCTCACACCGGCACCCGCGGCCTCGTCGATCACCGTCTCGAGCAGCGGGATGGCCGACTCGCCGCCCTCGAGCCCGAATCGCTTCTGCCCCACGTACTTGGTGTGCAGGAACTTTTCGAACGCCTCGGCCGCGTTGAGCCGTGACAAGATCCAGCGCTGCTGGTCGGGCATCAGGTCGGTGGCCACGCCCTCGACGTGTTCTTGGATCCAACGCTTCTGATCGGGTTCTTGGATGTGCATGTACTCGACGCCCACCGTGCGGCAATAGGCGTCGCGCAATACGCCGAGCATGTCGCCCAGCGTCATGGCGTCTTGGCCGGCCAACCCGTCCGCATAGAACTCGCGGTCCAAGTCCCAGATCGTGAGGCCGTAGGTCGCGGGGTCGAGTTCGGCGTGCATGTGCGGCGCTTTCGCCGCGAGCGGATCGAGATCGGCGATCAGGTGCCCGCGCACGCGATACATGTTGATAAGGGTGTGGACCTGCACCTGCTTGGCCAGATGGGCGCGCTCTTCGTCGAGCGGGTTCGTGTCGCGGCGCCAACGCACCGGCTCGTAGGGAACGCCCATCGAGCGGAACACGTCGTCGTAGAAACTTTCTTCACCGAGGAGGAACCGGTGGATCCACTGCAGGAACTCGCCGGACTCTGCGCCCTGGATGATGCGGTGGTCGTAGGTCGAGGTGACCGTGATCACCTTGCTCACACCGAGGCGGGCCAGCGTGTGCGGATCGGCGGCCTGGTACTCGGCCGGGTAGTCGATCGCCCCGACGCCGACGATCACGCCTTGGCCCGGCATCAGGCGCGGAACCGAACTGACCGTTCCGATCGTGCCCGGGTTGGTAAGGCTGATCGAGACGCCGCGGAAATCGTCGACGCCGATCTTGTTCATGCGTACCTTGCGGATCAGATCTTCATAGGCCTGCCAGAACCCTTGGAAGTCGGAATCGTTGGCGTTCTTGATACAGGGCACCAGGAGCGTGTGGGACCCGTCCGACTTCGTCGTGTCGACCGCGAGGCCCATGCCGACGGTCTTGTGGTGAATCACGCGCGGCGGCTCGCCGTCGACGAACGACGAGTTCATCACCGGAACCTTGCCAAGGGCCCGCACCACGGCGTAGCCGATGATGTGGGTGAAGCTGACCTTGCCGCCCCGGGTGCGGCCGAGGTGGTTGTTCAGGATCTTGCGGTTGACCTCGAGCAGCTTGGCCGGAACCTGGCGCACGCTCGTAGCCGTGGGCACCTGCAGGCTGGCCTCCATATTGGCCACGATGCGCGCCGCGGCACCCCGAATGGGCGCACCCTCGTCGTCGGCTTTGGAA
>JACCXE010000079.1 GCA_013697265.1 Actinomycetota bacterium
CGGCATGTAGATGTTCACGCGGTCGCCACGCTTCACGCCGAGGTTCTTCAAGACGTTGGCGAAACGCTCGACCTCGTCGAGCATCTGGGCGTAGGTGATCGTGCGGGTGTCGCCCGGTTCGCCCTCCCAGTGGAACGCGACCTTGTCGCCCTTGCCCGCTACGACGTGGCGGTCGAGTGCGTTCACACTGACGTTGAGGGTGCCCCCGATAAACCACTTGGCGAAGGGCAGGTTCCACTCGCAGATCGTGGACCACTTGTCGTACCAGTCGAGGGCCTCGGCCTGCTTGGCCCAGAACGCTTCGCGGTCTGCCGTGGCGTCGTCGTACATCGACGCGTCGGTAACGAGGGCGTGGCTGAGGAACTCGGGTGACGGCGGAAACCGCCGGTCCTCAAACGAGAGCGCTTCGATTGCGGCGTCAGAGTCAGCCATGCCCTGAGCGTAGAACGGACTTATGTGGGCGTGTCCCACTCGGCGACAAGGAAGCCGCCGGGGCCGGACGGATCGAGCAGCGCGTCAGCTTCGCTGACGCGGCTGCGCGCCTTGAGCGCCTCGAGGTCGCCGATCGCGGCACGCTCGTGCCACGTCGCGCGGGCCGCCGCGACAAGCTCGTCGATGCCGTGGGCCCGCAGCCAGTCGGCTTGGGTGCTGAGCGTGTGGGGAGCCAACTGGTCGAACGCGATGTCGGTGGTGATGTCCTGCGAGCCCGGCTTTCGCAGCGGGTCTTTGCCCCGGCCTTGGTCGCGGTAGGTGCGCAACCAGTCGCGCCCAGCCCAGCGGGCCAACTCATCGGTGGTGCGAGTGCCGTAGTCGATCAGCGCGATGTGGGACTGCTCGAACACGCACCGAGCCCGGCTCAACCACTGGATCGCCGCGGTGTGCCACGGGATACGAGCACCGACCTCGGCGTGGATGTGATCGAAGCGCGGCACCTTCTCGCCCATACCGAACGCGTACCGGTCTCCGGTTCGCACCACGCGTAGCTCGCGCCAACCGTCATGGGCTCGCTCGACCACTTTGAACACCAGGTTGTCGAGCAGTTCGTTGGCCAGCACCACCCCGGTCATCCCCAGCGACCCTGGCTCGGGCAACTCGGCGCGGGCGTCGACGATCGTCGCCGCTTCAGTTCGGGCCGGCGCGGCGCGTTCGACCACGACGTAGTGGAGTGCGTCGGCGCACCGGGGTTTGGCGGCGAGGATGGCGGTGGCGAGGGATCCCCGTCCCCCACCGGCTTCGACTACCGGGAACGGCGAGGGCTGTCCGAGTTGGTGCCACCACGCGTCGAGGGCGCGGGCCACCACGGCACCGAACAGCGGACCGATCTCAGGGCTGGTGAGGAAGGCAGCGCCGCGGCGGCCGGGCGCCGACCCGCTGCTGTAGAAGCCACCGCCGCCGTACAGCGCGGTGTCCATGAAGTCGTCGAAGCCGACCCCGTCAACGGTCATCGAGGACCGCCAGAGCTACAGGCGGGCGAGAACGGTGACGTCGGCGAGACGACCAAACAACGAGGGGTAGACGCCGAGGACAACGGTGAGCACGACAGTGATGGTCAGGGCGGCGCCGAGCGCGGGCGGTACGCGGATCGGCGTGACGTCGCCGTCGGGCACCGGGCTCATCCACATCTCGCGCGCGACCGACGCGTAATAAAACAGCGCGATCACCGAGTTCACTCCGGCGATCACGGCCAGTGCGATCGCCGCGCCGGTGCCGGCGTCGAGCGTGGCGCTGAACATGAACAGCTTGGCGAACCAACCACCGAGGGGCGGGATGCCGGCGAGGCTGAACATGAACGCCGACATCAGCAAGGTGAGCCCCGGCGCGTAGGTGAAGAGGCCGCCGTAACTGGAGATCTCGCCCGAACGCGTCTTGCGGGCCACGGCAATCACCACCGCGAAGGCGCCGAGGTTCATCGCCGTGTATACGAGCAGGTACATCGCGCTCGCCTTCTGCGCGGTGACCAGGGCGTCGCCGTTGGCGCCCGCTACGGCGAACGGCACGAGGATGTAGCCGGCCTGCGCGATCGAGCTGTAGGCCAGCATGCGCACGATGTTCGTTTGGCGCAGCGCGATCAGGTTGCCGACGGTCATCGACAGCGCGGCCAGCACCCAGCACAAGGGGCCCCAGACCTCGTTGTTCGACAGGAAGCCGACGTAGAGGATTTCGATCAGGGCGACGAAGCCCGCAGTCTTGCTTGCTACCGACAGGAACGCTGCTACGGGGGTTGGGGCGCCTTCGTACGTGTCGGGGGCCCAGAAGTGGAACGGCACGGCCGACACCTTGAACGCGAACCCGAGCACGATCATCAACAACGCGACGGTGATCAGCGGCGGGGTCGTGCCCTGTTGCGCGAGTTGGGCGCCGATGTCGGCGAGCACGGTGGTGCCGGTGGTGCCGAACACCAGCGACATGCCATAGAGCATCACGGCCGATGACAACACGCCCAGTAGGTAGTACTTCAGCGCCGCTTCATTGCTCTTGAGGTCACGCTTGCGCCAACCGGCAAGCATGTACGCGGGCAGCGAAAGCATTTCGAGGGCGACGAAGATCGTGATCAGGTCTCGTGACGAAGCCATCACGACCATGCCGAGGATCGACGACAGCAACAGGAAGCTGTACTCGCCCTCGTAGTAGTCGCCGTCGGCCACGTAGTTCGTGGACATCAACAACACGATGTAGCCCGTAGCGATGAACAAGCCCTTGAAGACCAGCGAAAAGTCGTCGACCACGAAGGCGCCACCGAACATCACGCGGTCGTGGCCGTCGACGGCCAGCGTGATGATCGGAATCAGCGAGGCGAGCACGCCGAGGCCGGCCAGGTTGGTGACAATGACCTTGCGGTCTTCGGGCACGAAGAGGTCGGTCAGCAAGACCAGCACGAGCACGCCGGTGAGCACGATCTCGGGCGCGAACGCGTGGTAATCGATGACGGGACGGGTGAAACCGCCCGACCCCGTGGCTGCTGCCCCGAGCCCGCCGGCTCCGGAGGCAAAAGGCAGTAGTGACGCGATCTGCAGCATCGGTTAGTGGCCGATCGACGCGAGCGTGCGCGCGATGTCGGTGACGGCGCCGTCGGTCATCTTGAAGATCAGCGAAGGCAACACGCCCAACACCAGGATGAGCACGAGCATCGGCGTCCACGCAATCCACTCGGGGCCGTGCACGTCGTGGATGTGCGCGTCGACAAACTCGTCCTTCGGCGCGCCGAATGCGACGCGCTGGAACATCCAGAGGAGATAGCCGGCGGCGAGGACGGTGCCGATCGCCGCGATCACCATGTAGACGCGGAAGGTGTCGACCGACAGCCCGGCGGCCGGGTTGAACGCGGACAGGATCGCCGGGAACTCACCCCAGAAGCCGGCCAGGCCGGGCAGGCCGAGCGACGCCATGCACAGGAACCCGAGGATCCAGCCGAGCTTGGGCGCTTGGATGAGCAGCCCGCCGAGTCGGTTGATCTCGCGGGTGCCGTAGCGCTCGCCGATCGACCCGGCGGCAAAGAACAGCATGCCGGTGATCAGACCGTGGGCGATCATCCCGAACACCGCCGCGTTGATGCCGAAGCTCGTGAGTGTGGAGATGCCCAGCATCACGAAGCCCATGTGGGCGACCGACGAGAACGCGATCAGCCGCTTCAGGTCTTTCTGAGCCAGGCAGCCCAAGGCGCCGTAGATGATGCCGATCACGGCGAGCAGGCCGATCCAAGGTGCCCACGTGTGGGCGGCGTCGGGCAGGATCGGCAACGCGATGCGCACGAAGCCGTAGGTACCGAGCTTCAGCAGGATCGCAGCGAGGATCACCGAGCCCACCGTCGGCGCTTCGGTGTGCGCGTCGGGCAGCCACGTATGGAACGGGAACATCGGCACCTTGATGGCAAAACCCATGAACAGCGCGGCGAAGATCCACACCTCGGTGTTGTGCGGCAACAGGTCGCCCGCTGTGGCCACCAGCGTTGGGATGTCGAAGGTGCGGCCGGCCCGGAAGTACAACGCTAAGAAGCCCAAGATCATCAGCGCCGAGCCGAACAGAGTGAAGAGGAAGAACTTGATCGACGCGTACTGACGGTTGGCGCCGCCCCACACACCGATCATGAAGTACATCGGCAACAGCACAAGTTCGAAGAAGACGAAGAACAGGATGAGGTCTTGGGCGATGAACGTGCCGTTCATGCCCGTCTCGAGCAGGAGAATCAGCGCCAGGAACGCCTTGGGGTTGTGCGGTTCGGGAAAGTGGTCCCACGAATAAATCACGCACAACACGCAGATGAACATCGACAACACGACCAGGGGCAGCGACAGTCCGTCGATACCGACGTGGTACCGGCTGTTGATGATCTCGATCCATTCCTTGTTGACCGAGAACTGCAACTTGCCGGTGCGGTCGTAGTCGAAGTTGACGAGCAGCCACGCGCCCACTCCGGCAGTAACGATCGTGGTCGCCAGGGCGACCTGCTTGATAAAGAGCTCGTTTTCCTTCGGGATCAGCAACAGCAACGCGGCACCTGCGATCGGCAGGAATATCGCGAGGCTCAGGCCCCAGTGGACGAGGATGTCGTTCACAAAGTCTCCTATTTAGCGAATCGCCACAATGCGACTGCGAACACGATCAGCGCTCCGAAGAGAACCGCTGCGTACTGCTGCACCTTGCCGGTTTGCACCGTGCGCAAGGCCCCACCGCCGGCGTCGGCGGAAACGCCGATACCGTTTACTGCGCCGTCCACCACTTTTTGATCAACGACGTCATAGGTAAACCGCCCGAGAATGATCGCGAGGGCGGCGGTGCCGTTGAGGATGCCGTCGAGGATGTGCTGGTTGAACCAGTACGTCGCCCGCGCTATCGGCCCCTTGATGCTGCCGACCACCCCATCGGTGTAAAGCGTGTCGAGGTAGTACTTGTTGACTAAGAAGTTGTAACCGGCCCTCGGTAGCCCGCCGCGGGCGACAACGCCGCGGGGCCCGAGGTTGCGGAAGTAATAACCGCCGGCCACGGCGATACCGCCCACGGCGGCCGCGAGGCCCGACAACGCGAGCACGCCGTTGAAGCCGTGGTGGGTGACGACGTTGCTCACGTAGGCCGGCTCGAACCAGTCGGCGAACAGCTCGATGTGCAGCATCGGCGCTTGGAGTAGGCCGGCAACCACGGAGAGGAACGCAAGAAAGACGAGCGGACCGGTGATGGGCAGCGGCGACTCGTGGGGATGATGGTGCGCGGCGTTACCCCGCGGTTCACCGTGGAAGGTGAGGTAGATGCAGCGGGTCATGTAGGCCGCGGTCATGACGGCACCCACCAGGCCGACGTACAAGAAGAGGTTGTAGCCGTTGCCGTTGGCACCGACGAGGATCTCGTCTTTCGACCAGAAGCCGGCCAACGGGAAGATACCCGCGAGCGCCAGTGACGCGATCACAAAGGTCCAGTACGTGATGGGCATGTGCTTCTTCAGCCCGCCCATGTCTTCTTTCATGTCGAAGCTGTGATGCGAGCCGCTGTGGGCAACCGAACCGGCGCCCAGGAACAGGCACGCCTTGAAGAACGCGTGAGTGAAGAGATGGAACACGGCCGCCGTCCAGGCACCGACGCCGAGGGCCATCACCATGTAGCCGAGCTGGCTCACCGTTGAATAGGCGAGCACTTTCTTGATGTCGCGCTGCACGAAGGCCAGCACCGCCGCGATGATGATCGTGATGCCGCCCACCATCGCCACCGGCGTGTAGCCGTCGCCCGCGCCGATGTGGAAGCCCTGCCAGAACACGCCGTAGAGCCGGGCGACGAGGAACACCCCGGCCACGACCATGGTGGCCGCGTGGATCAACGCGGAGACGGGCGTGGGGCCGGCCATCGCGTCGGGTAGCCACGTGTGCAACGGGAACTGCGCGCTCTTGCCGATCACCGCGAGCAGCAAGGCTGCGGCCGCCGCGGCGAGCAGGCCCTGGTCGAGTTGGGCGCCGAGGGCGAGGTTGTTCGTGGTGCCGATGTCGAAGGTGCCCGCGAGGCCGAACAGCATCGAAATGCCGACGAGCAGGCCGATGTCTCCGGTGCGCGTGGTGAAGAAGGCTTTGAGTGCGGCGTTGGAGTTGTCTTTGTCCTCCCACCAGTGGCCGATGAGCATGAACGAACACAGACCCATGAGCTCCCAGCCGAAGATCATCTGCAGCGTGTTGCTCGAGGTGACCAGGATGAACATGCCCGAGGTGAACAGGCTCAGCGCCGCGAAGTAGTGCGTCTTGCGCCGGTCGTCCCGGAGGTACTCGGTGGAGAAGATGTGCACGAGCAGCGAGATTGTCGACACGACCACCAGCAAGGCCACGCTCAAGCCGTCGATGAGTACGCCCGCCTTGATCTTGGTGCCGCCGACTTCGAACCAGGTCGTCTCGTGGAGCACCGGTTCCCGCTTCAGCACGGTCTCCTCGCGCTCTTCGCCAGCCGCGCCGTGCTCTTCCTCGGCAGCCGTCGCGTGCTCGTCGACGGTGGCCTCGCCGTGCGCGTTGGATTCTTCAATCGACGCGGCCTGCGACTGGGCGATCTGCGCCGCGGTGGCCTGATGCAGCGTCTCGACGGTTTTGTCTCGGCCGATCCATTGCCCGGCCAGTACGAGCGACATGAGGAAGCAGGCCACGAGGGCGAAGACGCCGATGGACGCGCCCTTGCTCGGGAACCGCTTTCCGAAAAACAGGATCAAGAAGAACGAACAAACGGGGACGAGCGGGATGAGCCACGCGTGGTCGAGCACGATCAGCCCTTCAGTGAATCGATGCCGGTGAGGTCAACCGACCGACGATTCCGGTAGATGAGCAGGACGATGGCCAACCCGACGCCGACTTCGGCCGCGGCGATGGCGATCAC
>JACCXE010000509.1 GCA_013697265.1 Actinomycetota bacterium
CCCCATCCCCGTCCCGAGCGGTGTCGAAGTATCGATCGTCGATCGTCACGTCACCGTGAAGGGTTCGCAGGGCACACTTGAGCGCGACCTTCCTGGCGACATTCAGATCGCCCAGGAAGAGTCGAACTTGCTCGTCACGCGTCCCGACGACACCCGCACGAACCGCGCGCTCCACGGCCTCACCCGCAGCCTGGTCAACAACATGGTTGTCGGCGTGAGCACCGGGTACGTGAAGGAACTCGACATCGTCGGGGTCGGCTACCGCGCCGTCGCGCAGGGCCCAAACAAGATCGAACTGGCCCTCGGCTTCTCGCATCCTGTGCACGTCGATGCGCCGGCTGGCATCACCTTCGAAGTTCCCCAGCCCACGCGCATCGTCGTGAAGGGCATCGACAAAGAACTCGTCGGCCAGGTCGCCGCCAACATTCGCAAGATCCGCAAGCCCGAGCCTTACAAGGGCAAGGGCGTGCGGTACGTCAACGAGGTCGTCCGCCGCAAGGCCGGCAAGGCCGCGAAGTAGAGGACCGAAAGAGTGTCTACGTCTCACAAGCTTGAGCTGCGGCGCCGCCGCCACAACCGCGTGCGCAAGCGCGTCACCGGCACCGCAACCCGTCCCCGCTTGGCCGTGTTCCGTTCGGCCAAACACATCAGCGCGCAGGTCATCGACGACGTCAGCGGCAAGACCCTTGCCGCCGCGTCAACGCATGAGACGTCGCTGCGCGCGGGTAACGGTGGCAACAGGGACGCGGCGTCGACCATCGGCAAGCTCATCGGTGAGCGGGCCAAGGCGGCCGGCGTCACCACAGTCGTGTTCGACCGCGGCGGGTTTCTCTATCACGGGCGTGTCGCATCGCTCGCCGACGCGGCCCGTTCCGCAGGTTTGGAGTTCTAGATGGCAGACAACCAGTACGAAGAGCGTTCGATTGGCCGGCCCCGTCGTGTCTCGAAAGTGGTCAAGGGTGGTCGTCGGTTCTCGTTCGGCGCGCTTATGGTCGTCGGCGACGGCAACGGCAAGGTCGGCCTGGGCTACGGCAAGGCCGAAGAAGTCGGTCTCGCCATGCAGAAGGCGGTCGAAGAAGCCAAGCGCAACATGTTCTTCGTGCCACTGGCCGGCTCGACGATCATTCACACGATCATCGGCGAGGCCGGTGCTGGCCGCGTGCTGTTGAAGCCCGCCGCCCCCGGTACCGGGGTGATCGCCGGTGGTGCGGCCCGCGCCATCCTCGAAGTAGCCGGCATTCACGACGTGCTCGCCAAGTCGCTCGGTTCCACCAACGCCTTGAACGTTGCACACGCCACGATCGCCGGGCTCAAGGCCCAGAAGTCGCCCGACGTCATCGCGGCGGCTCGCGGCAAGTCGGCCGAGGAAGTCACGCCGGTCGGTATCTATCGCGCGTTCAGCGAGACCAAGCGTCTTCGTGCAGGAGGTGGCGAATAGTGGCCAATCTCGTCGTTACGCAGGTCAAGTCCGGTATCGGCACCAAGCCCAAGCACCGCGGCACGCTGCGGGCCCTCGGCCTGGGCCGGATCGGCAAGACCAACACGTTGCCGGACCGGCCTGAAATCCGGGGCATGATCGCTCGGGTACCGCATCTGATAACCGTTGAGGAACAGTCATGAAGATCCACGATCTAAAGCCGGCTCCTGGCTCGAACCGCGCCAAGCGGCGCGTTGGTCGCGGAATCGCGGGCAAGGGCGGTAAGACCGCCGGCCGCGGCACCAAGGGCCAAAAGGCGCGCAACTCAGTTCGTGTCGGTTTCGAAGGTGGTCAGCTGCCGTTGGCCCAGCGCCTGCCCAAGTTGAAGGGCTTCAACAACCCGTTCCGGGTTGAGTACAACGTGATCAACCTCGACACGCTGGCCGAGATGAACACCACCGAGGTCACGCCCGAAACCCTGCGCGATCGCGGCCTGGTGCACAAGCACGGCCTGGTGAAGGTGCTCGGTCGGGGCGACTTGGGCGGCAAGGCCGTGCAGGTCAAGGCCCACGCGTTCTCCAAGACCGCTGAAGCCGCGATCCTTGCTGCAGGTGGTACTACAGAGCGCCTCCCGATGCCGTTCGGCAACGGTCGGCCGCCGGTATCCGGCAACCAGTTCGCTAACCGCTAACCACAGGAGCCAGGCACACACGTGAAGTTCCTCAACATGTTCCGGGTCGCCGACCTTCGGAACAAGATCATCTTCACGCTGTTCGTCATCGTCCTGTATCGGGTCGGTTCGCACGTCCCGGTCCCCGGCATCGACTTCGAGCAGGTGCAACGGCTCAAGGAACAGGCCGACCGCTCAGGCGTGCTCGGCTTCCTGAACCTGTTCTCCGGTGGCGCGCTCACGCGCTTCGCCGTCTTCGGGCTCGGGATCATGCCGTACATCACCAGCTCGATCATCATCAACCTCCTCGAGGTCGTGATCCC
>JACCXE010000026.1 GCA_013697265.1 Actinomycetota bacterium
GGTGCGGCCACAATGATTGACATATGCGGTAAGAATTACGGCATCCCGCCCCCGGGAAACCCCATGCGCCCAGGCTTCGACTCCGGTCGTGCCTGGGCGTGTGGTCTGTCTGCACTCAGGCTTTGCATGGCGGCCGTCGCGGGGTGTCGGGATACACTGCCGCTCCCTTTGGGGGCCGTTAGCTCAGTTGGTTAGAGCGCTTGCTCGACACGCAAGAGGTCACAAGTTCGAATCTTGTACGGCCCACACAGAAGTTGCAGGTAGAGGCGCCTATCCGCGACCGGGTCACGCGCCGAGGGCGAGCCACCAAATCGATTTAGCCCGCCGACGAGCCAGACGATGATGACGGCGTGCTTCGCGTCGACATACGCCCGATCAGCAAGAAGGACATCGACGCGCTGACCGCGATCGAACCCGGCGTGGCAAAGCGGTGGGTACCGCGGCTCGAAGCGCAGGAGCGAGGCGACTACGCGTTTCTCGTCGCGTGGAGTTTCGACGCGCCCGTCGGCCGCGCCATTCTTCGATGGGACTCGGCGTACCCGGACGTGCGTGACCGGTTAGGCGACTTTCCGGAGATCAACGGTCTCGTCGCCGAGGTCCGAAACGAGGGCGTCGGCACGCAGCTCATCGCCGCCTGCGAGCGAGTCGCCGCCGAAGAACGCGCCGCGCAACGACTCGGGATCAGCGTTGCCATCAACAACGACAGCGCCATGCGCCTGTACCGGCGGCGCGGCTTCGAACCGTGGGACGGCGGCAATGTGTCTGCCGAGTGGGACGAACGAGATGACGACGGCCACATCGTCAAAACGCACCGCGAGCTGGGCGTCTATCTAACGAAACGTCTCAATCGCGGCTAGTGGAGAACACCACCTTTGGGAGCGGGTTCCAGATAGCGGCCCACTTCAGCATTGAGTCGTCGGGCGCCGTTCAGTCGAAGTCGCCGTCCGGCCCGACGATGTAGCCGTCGAGTGAGACGCCCATCGAATGGGTCATGCTGCGCATCAGAAGTCCTCCTCGGTAACGGGTTCGACAGTACGACGCAGGACTCATCGACTCGCGACGGCTGACAGACCCGCACGTAGGATGCCGGCGTGGCCCGCCGACGCTCGCGGACGACCGCGGGGATCGTGTTGCTGGCGGTCCTCGTTGCTGGCGGCGCGTCGCAGCCGGGTCGGGCCCAGCAAGCCCCCGTTACCGAACTCCGGGTGAGCGGGCCGCGCAACTCGGCCTTAAAGCCGAACCTCGTCGGGTTCAACTGGCGCGCCGGCGGTCAAGCCGTGGCGCCTCTGCGGCCGGGCCTCGTGCGGACTTTCGCCGTGCGGCTGGCTCGGATTTCGCCATTACGCGGCGTGCTCGACTTCACCGCCGCGGATGCCGAGCTCGACGCCATCGCGGCCACGGGCGCGACGCCGGTCGTGGTGCTCATCGAGCGCCCGCCGTGGGACCCCGGCGCCGGGTCCGCCGGCTACGAATCCGTGGTCGAGGCCGTCGTCCGCCACTACATCGTCGACCGCCCCGTTGTCGGGCACGCGCCGGTGTGGTTCGAGTCCGGCAACGAACCCGAGTTTCCGCCGGCGTCGCACGGCCAACTGCCGCCGGAGCTGGCCGCCGATGTCGCCGCCCAGGTCCGGGCGATCGCCCGGGTCGAAGCCGAAACCGGGGTCGCCGCCACCTACGGCGGGCCCGCGGCCTTGTTCGCCGACCCCCCGGTGGCCGCTGCCTTCGTCGCCGTGGCCCGCGCCGCGGGCCGGCTGCCGGACTTCGTGTCGTGGCACACCTACACGAACGCACCGCTACTCGGCCCCGACGGGCCCGAGGACCGGTCGAGCCCGGCCGCCGTCGCTGCCTGGCAGGCGTTGCACGGCATCAACCCGGCGGCGTCGCCGATCATCCTTGGCACAGGCATCGACGTCATGCGCGCCGCGGTGACCGGCGCGCTGCTCCCCGGCGAGAAGGCGCCGTCGCTGCTCATCACCGAGTGGAACCTGTCGTCGGGCGGCTTCGACAAGCGCCACGACACCTTCGTCGGTGCCGCTCAC
>JACCXE010000034.1 GCA_013697265.1 Actinomycetota bacterium
CTCACACCTTTGGCGTCGACGAGGATCGGCCCGATCTTGAGGCGCACCAGGAAGGTCGAGGCCATCCCCGACCGGCCCTTGTCCAAGAAGTCGATCATCGAACCATGGGAGCCCACGGCCACGATCAACTCGGCGCCTTTCTCGTAGGCCAGCAACAGGGCGACGTCTTCACTGGTTCCCGCGAAGGCGATGGTCGAGTACGCCAGGCCCATCTTCTCGAGCCGCTCGGCCCCCGGCGCCCGGCCGTCGGGGTAGGCGTGCACGATGAGGTGGGCACCGGAGCGCAGCGCCTCGTCGGACACCGAATCGAAGTCACCCACGATCAGGTCGCAGCGGTGGCCGCGTTCGCGCAGCGCATCGGCGCCGCCGTCCACCGCGATAACGACCGGGCGCATCTCGCGGATGTAGCCGCCGAGCGCGGCCAGGTCGCTGCGGTGGTCGGCGCCCCGCACCACCACGATGGCCTGACGTCGACGCAGGTCTACGCCGAGGTCGGGCAGCGAGGGCGCGTCGAAGAGCAGCTGCCGCTCACGCCGCATGAACTCGAGGGTGTTCTCGGCGAAGCGTTCGAGTTCTTCACCCACGGTGACCTTCGCGGCCTCATATTCGCCTTCGAGGCTCTGGAGCGTTTGGCGGGTGCCTGACGCAACGAGTTCGGTCCCGATGTAGACGTCGCCTTTTTCGACGCGCACCGCCACTCCCGTGCGAACGCGCACCATCACGTCCTCGCCCACGCCGTCCACCAACGGGATACCAGCGGCGGCGATGAGCAGGGGCCCGACGTTGGGGTACTTGCCCGATATCGAACGCGCCGCGTTGACGATCGCCGCCGGCCGCGCCTCGACCAGACCCTCGGCGGCCACCCGGTCGAGATCCTCGTGGTTGATCACGGCGATCTCGCCGTGGTGGATGTGCGGAGTCAACAATTTGGTCCGCGCGCCGACGCGCGCGGCACCGGTGACAACCGCGTCGCGGTGTACGGCGCGGGCCTTCATCCGGCCCGTCGCTTGCGACCGGCGGCCAGTAGCTCTTTGGCGTGACGGCGCGCCGCCGCGCTGTCGGCGTCGCCGGCCAACATGCGCGACAACTCGACCACCCGGTCGGCGTCGGTCAGCTTCTCGGCTTGGGCGATCACCCGGTCACCGGCGTCGGCCTTCAGCACTTGGACTTGCGCGTCGGCGAACGCGGCGACCTGGGGCAGGTGCGTCACGACCAACACCTGGCGTTCGTCGCTCAAACGAGCCAAGGCCTGACCGACAGCTACCGCCGCCTCGCCCCCGATTCCGGCGTCGACCTCGTCGAACACCATCGTGGGAGGCCCTTCGGTGAGCACGAGTCGCAGCGCCAGCATCACTCGGGCCAGTTCACCTCCAGAGGCAACCTTGCGCAAAGCGAGCGCGGGCTCGCCCGGGTTGGCAGCGAACAGAAACGCCACGTCATCAGCGGGCGCGTCGCCGTTCACGCTTATCTCCACCGTGGCCCGAGGAAGGGCCAGTTCGCGCAGGTGGGTCTGCACCGCCGCGCTTGCCGCCGGTGCGTGCTCATGTCTGGCTTGCGCAATCGCTTCTGCGGCAACTCGCTCAGCGGCGACGGCGTCGTCTCGGACCCGCCGGAGCCGTTCGACCTCCGCCTCGTAACCGCGCAGCATCTCGAGACGGCGGCGCGCTTGCTCGCCGTAACGAATGACGTCGTTCAGCGACTCGCCGTACTTGCGTCGCAGTTCGACGAAGAGTTGCCGCCGGGCCCGCACGCGGGCCAGCTCCTCAGGATCGTCGTCGATGGTTTCGGCGGCGTCGCGCAGTTCGCCGGCAACGTCGTCGAGTTCAGCCAGGCCGCTTCGGAGGCGTTCGCCAACCTCGTCGAAAGGCGAGCGATTTGTGATCGCGCCGAGCGCGGCGCGCAGGCGATCAGTCGCCCCGTCTTCGTCGTTGAGCAAGCCGTACGCCGTGGCTGCCGCCTCGCGGTGCGCCACTGCGTTCGCCAAGTGCTCCTCGACGGCCTCAAGGGCGCGTTCCTCCTCCGGCGAATCGAGCTGGGCATTATCGATTTCGTCTACCTGGAACGCCAGCAAGTCGAGTTCGCGGGCCCGCCCACGGGGGTCGCCGCCCAGTTCGCGCAAGCGCTCGTCTAGCGCGCCAACCTCGTTTCGCGCCTGGCGCCACAGGCTCAGATCGATCGCGCCAAAGGCGTCGAGCGCGCCGCGCTGGGCTGCGCTGGCGAGCAGCGACTGGTGCGCATGCTGGCCGTGAAGGTCGACGAGGGCAGCACCGCGCTCGGACAACTCGCCCACTGTGGCCATCGCGCCGTCTATGTAGGCGCGGGACCGGCCGTTCGTCGGAACCACGCGTCGCAATACGACCTCGGCGCCGTCAGCCTCAAACCGCCCTTCGATCGTTGCCTCGTTGGCACCGGTGCGTACGAGTGAAGGGTCGGCCCGTCCCCCGACCAGCAGTTCGATCGCGTCGACCACCAGGGTCTTGCCCGCGCCGGTTTCGCCGGTGACTGCCGTCATGCCCGGACCGAAGACGAGATGCAGGTCGGCGATCACGCCCAACTCCTGCACGCGCAGTTCTACGAGCATCAGCGGTCCGACAAGCCGAACTTGGCCCGCAGCACCCGGTGAAAGTCGGGCGGACCAAACCGAACCAACGCGGCGCCGGTATCCGACGCCCGCAACTCCACCGGGGTAGATCCGTCGACGTCGCCGATCGTTTGGCCGTCGACCACGAGACGCGCGTGCTTGTCGGCCAAGACGTGTACAGCGACGCGCTGATCGGCGTCGAGCACGAGCGAGCGGTCGAACAGCATGTGCGCCGACACCGGTGTCACCACGATGGCGCGGTGCGTCGGTGAACAGATCGGGCCGCGCACCGACAGGTTGTACGCGGTGGAACCGGTGGGGGTGGCGATGATCAGGCCATCGGCCGCGTAGGTCACAAGCGGATCGCCGTCGATGTCGAGCCCGAGCCGCACCGTGTGGCCACTGCTTTGCTTCTCGATGACGGCCTCGTTCAGGGCGCGGTGACAGCTGCCGTCGACGAGCACGTCGAGGGTCATGCGCGTCTCGAGGCGGTGCTCGCCATTGAAGAATCGCTCGAGAGCGATCACAAGGTCATCGGGGTCGACCTCGGTGAGATAGCCGAGGTGACCCAAATTCACGCCGAGCACAGGAATAGGACGGCCGCCGACGAGGGCGATGCTGTGCAGCATGGTGCCGTCGCCACCCAGGCTGACAACCAAGTCCACGTCGGGCAGCGATTGGCCCGTGTGCACCACGAGCGCGTCGTGGCCCTGCTGCTTGAGCCACGCACCGGCCTCATCGGCCAGGGCCAGCCCGCTGGGCCGATCGGGGTGGGGAACGAATGCGACCGTGGCCACGACTAGGCGCCCTTGACCGCGTGCAGCAGGAATTCCACGTTGCCGGCGGCTCCGGTAATCGGCGACTCCACGACACCCATCATCGCCGCTCCGTGGGCCGCAAAGGCGCGGGCTACGCGCTGGACGCTGGCCGCGCGGTCGGCCGGGTCGCGGACAACACCTTTTCCCTTCGAGGCGACCGCTCTCGAAACCTCGAACTGCGGCTTAACCAATACGACTATCGGCGCACCGTCTGCAGCCAGCCGGGTCACGAGCGCGTCTGCGATCGAGGTCAACGAGATGAACGAAACGTCGGCAACCACGATGTCGAAGGGCGCCCCCAAGCCGGTCGCGTCGGCCTCGTTTACGTGAGTCCGTTCGACGACGATCACGCGCGCGTCGGCCCGCAGCCGGGCGTCGAGTTGTCCGTGACCTACGTCCAGCGCCACCACGGACGCCGCGCCCCGCTGCAGCAG